>CAMLCX010000394.1 GCA_946478635.1 uncultured Pseudomonadota bacterium | reverse complement strand
GGGAGATATTCCGAGGTTCGATTGCAGCTCAGCCACGGTAGGTTCTTGGCGGAGACTATACGCCGGATAAAGCACCAACAGGGTGAGACACTACACTAGTTGGCCGGCTCGCATTTGACGCCGGCACCCTCTTCCGGAACGCCAAACACAAAGCAGCGAAACATGTGGCCTTCGGAGTTACGAACCGTAGAAAATGCGCCGAGATCGGTGACTACAAACTGGCCGACTTTGGTCGAAGGCGCCCCGAATCCGCGCGCCGTGTTGTTCGATGAGAAGCCATCCAGCGCCAAACTGAGCATCCCGCGAGTCGCGGCGTCTTCAATGCGCTGGCCCGGGTCGCTCTCAAAGCGCGCCGCCGCGAGCTGGGTGCGGATGACCGGCTTGAGTGCGGCGATTTCCTCGTCCATTTGAACCAATTCATCGGTCATTTCTTTTACCCGGTCGGGCCGCACTGCATCATCGCGCATGGTAAGCACAAACTCTCTTTTTCTAACATCGAGATCGACCAGACGATAAAATTCCGACGACCCCCCGACGGTGGCCGTAATGATCGTCTTCAATGTGCTCCCGGCCCGCTGCCGCTCGGGCCATCGTGTCGAGGAACTCGCCAACCGCTGCATTTCACCCTGGTATTGGGCGAACCCGAACAATAAAGTGGCATTCGGCGTATACGAGGCGGTGGAACAGCCCGAGATTCCAATCAAAATCCCAAATAGCAACGCAATTCGGTTAGTCATCATTAGTAACGATACCACACCTGCTTTTGACTCTGAAGGAAAATTTTTTCACACGGTCACCTGCCATTTCCGGTTGAGAACCAAGACAGGTTGAGACCTAAGGACGTGAAGTGAAAATTTGAACAAATTGCGCAAATGACCGCCACGTTAAAACCGCGCGTGACACATCGTCCGGCAAATTTTCTTGACAGAATGATTTAGCTGCCTTTACACTCCGCGTTGGGACAATTTCGATTCGAAGGAGATGATTCATTCTTATGCCTAAAGGACTCTCGCTTCATATCGGCTTGAATCACGTCGATCCCAAACATTATCAAGGCTGGGACGGCGAGCTTAACGCGTGCATCGCGGACGCCAAGGATATGCGCACGTTGGCAAAGAAAAAAGGCTTTGCGAGCAACACTCTGCTGGTGGACGAACAGGCAACGGCTGCTGCTCTTACCATGGCGATCCAAGATGCGTCCAGGAAGTTGTCCAAAGGCGATATCTTCCTCCTCACCTATTCCGGCCACGGCGGCCAGGTGCGCGACACGAACAGCGACGAGAAGGACAACGATCGCATGGATGAAACTTGGGTCTTGTTCGATCGACAGTTAGTCGACGACGAGCTTTACAACCTGTGGGCAAAATTCAAGGCCGGCGTGCGCATTCTCGTTCTGTCCGACAGTTGTCATAGCGGGACGGTTACGCGCGACATTGCGGTTTTTCTCGGAAGCGGCCCACGTCCGCGCGCCATGCCCCGGTCCGTCGGCATAGCAGTGGAAAAAGCCAACAGCGCGCTTTATCGAAGCATTCAGAAAAACAATCGCGGCACGGAAAACATCAAAGTGAGCGCCAGCATATTGCTGATCTCGGGATGCATGGACAATCAAACGTCCATGGATGGCGACAACAACGGCGCCTTCACGGGTACGCTGAAAAAAGTCTGGAATGGCGGGAGGTTCAACGGCAACTATCGCAAACTGCGCGATAAAATCGTTTCCCTCATGGCCTCGACGCAGACTCCCAATTATTATTGGGTCGGCGCGGCAAATTCCGCATACGAAGCGCAGAAGCCATTTACGATCTAAGACACCGGCCGTTTAACTTCGAGCGTGATTTCTATCGGACGACGGGGCGACCGTCGATGGGCCGCGTCCGTCGGAGGTGAAAGAGTATGCCAAATCAATTTAATGTCCTGTGCGTCCATGGCATCGGCCACGGCGACGTCGATCCACTGCTCGTGCCATCTTGGACCGACGCGATTACAAAAAACATCCAACGCTGGAATCCCGATGCCGAAGTGATCTGCGACTTTCTAACCTACGATGATCTGTTCGATCACGCGCCACTGAACCCAGTGACGTACGCCAAAGCCTTCGCTAAACTTGTCGCCAGCGGCGTGATGCACGGCGTCGGCGACTTGATCCCCGCCAGCCGCGGCATTTTCGATCTTCCTGAACAGATTCGCTGGACGGCCGGCATGATTGCCCAATGGGCTTCAGAAGACAACCTGCGCGCGGCCCTGCGCACCCGCCTGCTCGGTATCATGGGAGACAAGAATTACCAGGTGATCGCGGCGCATAGTCTGGGTTCGCTGCTCTCCTACGACACCTTTCGTCGAAACCCGGGGACGCTTGGCAACAAGACTTTTCTCACGTTAGGCTCGCAAATCGCCAATCCTTTCGTGCGCGATTGCTTCGCCGGTCGCATCGAGCCCCTCGACGCGCGCATGTGGTATCACTTGTACAACGACGACGACGCCGTATTCACGGCCAAACTGCGACTCAACGACGTCAAGGTTGCCCAGATTGATACCCAGTTCGACAAACCCAACGACATCCTCAATCACGATCCGATCTATTATTTCAATCACGCCAATACCCAGGCGCGCGTCTGGTTCGACATCGCGGGCGCGATCTCGACACGCTCTTTGGCGCGCGAGGTGCGCCTGACTCGCGCGATCTCCTCGCCGCCCAACCGCCGTGCTCTGCTTGTCGGTATCAATGATTATCCCAACCCGGCAATTCGTCTGGAGGGCTGCGTCAACGATACTTTTCTAATGAGCTCGTTGCTCCAGGAATGCGGCTTCCCTCCCGAGGATATCCGCGTAGTGCTGAATGATCGCGCAACGGCGAAAAATATCTTGGAACGCCTGCACTGGCTGCTCGACGACGTGCGCGCCGGCGACGAGCGCGTGTTTTTCTATTCAGGTCACGGCGCGCAGATTCCGGCCTACGGTGCCAAAGAAGAAGTCGACCGCATGGACGAGTGCCTGGTTCCGTACGATTTTGACTGGAGCCCCGAACACGCCATCATCGACAATCAGTTTGTCGCCTTCTACAGCCAGTTGCCCTACGACGCCCGTTTCGCCGCCATCTTCGATTGTTGCCACTCGGGCGGCATGACGCGCGACGGCGGCCCCCGCGCCCGTGGTATCAATCCGCCCGACGATATTCGCCATCGCGCCTTGCGCTGGAACATCGAGCTCGGCATGTGGGTGGACCGAGATATTCAATCCCCAAATCAGTCGTTGGAGCAGTCCGCAATCGGCAAAGCCTACTTAGGCCGCAATGGCGTCACATACCGTCTCGGTCGCGCTGTCGCGCTGCGGACCCTTCCCAACCGTCGCTACGATAATCAGCGCAAAGCGTTGCGCCACAAGGGCGCCTACCTACCGATCATTTTCGAAGCATGCCAGGAGCAGGAGCTTTCCTACGAGTACCGCGATGGCGCCAACTCCTACGGCGCTTTTACATTTAGTCTGGCGAAGGTTCTTCGCGAAGGCCGAACGCGCGGACGCAATACCAATTTTCGCACGCTGACGAAACTGACCTCAGATCGTTTGAAAGCTCTCGGCTACAAACAAACGCCCAGCCTGGTAGGCCCAGGTCCGATCCTCGGAAAGCCGATTCCGTGGGTGAAACCGCAAAGACGGCGGAGGTAAACGAGGGGGCGGATTTGAAACCCGCCCCTACTGGATACCGGTTTTCACCGGAATGTCTGGCAGGTTGCTGAAAAAGCCGGATTGCGGGCTGCTCAAAAAGATCTCAGAGGCGAGGCGCGCATGGACCGTGAAATCCGCTCGAGCGCGAACACGTCACACGAACACGAATTCGTGCGACGCGATCGAGCGCACCCTTCGACAATGCTCAGGGCAGTCGGCATATGAGCCTTTTCAGGAACCCGCTAGCCGAATGATTACGGTTAGGGCATTGTTGCATTCATGCTCTGGAACAGTCTGCGGACTTTGTCTCGTCCGGAACATCTTTCGGATCCGCTCGAAGATCCCGAACCACATTGGCCGGCTTTCGTTGCGATCCTCGCTGTCGGGGGTCTCTATACTGCATTGCCCGAGGAACTCACCATGGGGCCGTCCTGGCTCTTTCCGTCGATCGTCTTGGCGTTATTAGTTCCAACGATTGTCTCTCATCACACGGGTAGACACCGCCTCAGTACCGCACTAGGATTCGCAGTCGATGGTGTTCTGACTCTTGGACTGATTATTTCAGTCGTTCTTTTAATTGGCGCTCTGCCCTCGCGCCAAAACGCACCGCAGGCCCTGCTGTTCTCCGCGGCGTCCTTGTGGATCACCAATACTTTAGTTTTTGCCCTGTGGTATTGGCGCCTGGACGCCGGCGGGCCGCATCAGCGCGACAAGCGAGCCAAACATGCGGAAGGATCTTTCCTCTTTCCACAAATGACTATGCGTGAGCAAACCTTGAAAGATACAGGCCAGCAGGATTGGTCACCCGAATTTATCGATTATTTATTTCTCGCCTTCAACACCAGCACCGCCTTTTCGCCAACGGACGTGCCGGTGCTGACAAAATGGGCTAAAGTCTTGATGATGTTGCAATCGTTACTTTCGCTGCTGATCATTGCACTCCTCGCCGCACGTGCCGTCAATCTGCTGTGATCGTCGGTCACCGAGGCGCAACACTGTCCTGTCTTAAACCGCAGGCCGGTTTTGAATGACACATGAGTTCCTATACCGCCGCCCGCGCGCTTCTGAACTCATTTCGACGTTTCCGGAATTCCGGAAACGTGAAAGTACCCGTCTGAGTCAGAAATCCTAAACGATTTGAACGGAGTGAAACGGTTGAACGGTTTGAACGTATTGAACGGGCCGCGATATTAGTAAGCGGTTGAACGATTGGAACGGATTGCGAAACTACGCGAGATAATCGCGGGCCTGTGAACTTTTAGATCGGGCACAGGCCCGCGTATCTTCTCGAGGTCTTCTATAGTCGCCTTAACGCTTCGCGATCTGGAGATTGTTGACAACCTTCGAGACGCCTTT
>CAMLCX010000393.1 GCA_946478635.1 uncultured Pseudomonadota bacterium | reverse complement strand
ATCCTCGTCAGCGTCGAAACGATCTTTCCCGCCTCGTGGCGGAAAAAATGCTGCACCACCTGAGTGACTTCTCCGGGCGGTGGAGCTTGCTGTGTCGTGTCGGAAGGCATCACGGGCAGGCCTGCTTGCAGCGAACGCTACGCACTCGCCCGGGCGCGTTCCTCGGCGCTCTCTTCGATGCCCAGCGCCAGTGGGCACGCCGGCGCCACCGGCCTGACTTCCACGGTCGCTCCATAGTTCAAGCCGGGGAAATCTTTGGCGATCTCCGCGGCCTCGTCGAGGCTGCCCACTTCGAGCAGGAAAAAGCCGCCGATCGCTTCCTTGGACTCGGCAAACGGGCCGTCCGCGACCACCCGGCCTTTTTTCTGTGAAACAACTTTGCCCTCCGGGAAGAGGGGTTTGCCGGCCTTGGCCTTGCCTTCCGCGGTCAAGCGGTCGAGCCAGGCGTACATTTGTTTCACAACCTCCTGAATTTCCTCCGGTGACAGGCCCTTGTGCCAATCGGTGCCGCGGAACAACAACAGGTATTCCGCCTTGGTCTGTGTGCTCATAATTTCCCTCCTTGATTATTAACGGTTTTGTTGAGCTTCATTCATACGACGAACGAGCGCTCGCGCCCAGGACATCGCCGCTGAGTTTTTTTGGCTTTCCATGGAATTGTGCAAAATTGACGGGTGGAATTAAAGGGGCTGTAAATTTTTTGATCGGATCAAGCGATTCCATAAGTTGGCGTTTTAGTCGATTGTATTGCGGCATCGGACAACGGCACGGATCTGGATGTTTTTCGAAGTAGTGTCCCGATGCGCCCGTTTGTTCAATGTTGACTACAATGGCTTTACTGATAACTATCAAGGAGAAATCCGGCGTCTTGGCACGATAACCTGCTTTGCAGTTGATCAACATTGGGAGAGTTGGAATCTAAACATGTTGAAACCCATCGCCGTTTTCGTTTTGATCCTTGGCGTGTCGACCTATGCTGTCGCGGTTGGTGCCGCCGTCGCGCCCAGGATTGTGCTCGCCCACGGCGCGCTCAATGCGCGCATCGCGCCGCTGTGGATCGGCCACGAACAGAAATTCTTCGCCAAATACGGTGTCGACTCGACGGTTATTCTCGTGCGCCAGATTCAAATCATGGTGAGCGGTCTGGGCACCGGCGAAATCAATATCGCCTTGACCTCGGGAAGCACTCTACTGGGCGCGGCTGCCGGCGGGCTCGACGCCAAGATGGTCGCCGCCCTCAACGCCAGAGTCGCTTACGACTTAGTGGCGGCGCCGGCGATAAAAACCATAAAGGATCTGCGCGGCAAACGATTTGGCATTCAAGCCTTTGGCGGCGGGCTGTGGATGGGCGCCATGCTCGGCCTGGAACATTTAGGACTCGATCCCCAGCGCGACAATATCAATGTCCTTCAAATCGGCGACCAGTCGGTCATAGCGCAGGCGCTCGAAGCGGGAAGCATCGATGCCGCCGCCCTAGACGGCGTCTATAGCCGCAAGCTCAAACAAAAGGGCTTCACCATACTCGCGGAATTCAGCCAGGCCAACATTCCCACCATCGGCCTCGGCCTCGTCGCCAAAAATGCATTTATCCGCGAGCGCCAGGACGCGCTCGAAGGGGTTTTGCGCGGCCTGAGCGAGTCGGTGGCGTTCATTTTAAGCCCCAAGTCCAAGCCGGTGGTTCTGAAAACGATCATGCAGCACCTGCGAATCAGTGACCCAGCGACCGCGGAGGAGGGCTACCAGGATCTGGTGACGGGGCTCGAGAGAAAACTTACTCCATCCATTGACGGCCTGCGCAACACGCAACGCCTGCTAAAGCCGCGCAATCCCAGACTGGAAACCATCAAGGTCGAAGAGCTGATTGACGACCGGATCGTGCGAAGGCTGGAGGAGAGCGGATTCATCAACCGTATGCAAGCGACCTACGGAACCAAATAGGCGCCGCATTACCGCTTGCGGAGAACAATGAATGCGAGGACGGGGTCACGGTCGGGGTCAGATCTGGAGTTGCTTGGTTTCTGTAGCAACCTCCCGAAGGGCCGCAGAAATTAAGAAGAGTGCTGACTATCTAACACCGGACTTGATAATCATCTAGCCGGATCCTCGAGTAGGCCGTAAGTTTATGGAACTAAACTCACAGTCGGAAGGAGGAGACGGAGATGAGGTTATACGGAGCGATCGATCTGCACTCGAACAACACGCTCGAAACGGTGAGCCACAGGATCGTGAATCCTATAACCTTGGACACGGCGTGGTACCGACAGTTTTCTGGGACAAGTAAGTTGCTAGGGGCGGGAGATGATTATCAGGATCACTCCACGGCCTTGATCTTGATGGGTGACTGGTGCGGACCAAAATCCGACACCGACCGAAAAAGAAAACAGGGGCGCGTAACTTAGACGATCAAACGCTGACGAGTTGAAACAACGGGAGAAGAAGAGATTCTTCTCCGCGGGAATATTTGTGCCTACTTGATCGACCGGCTAATGGGTGACCCGTTTACGGACCCATGTTCCGATGATCAGGCGCAGTGCTATACTTGTTCTGTGGGTTGACCATGAAGATTGCTCAGATCACGAGCGTTTATATTTCGGTTCCGCCGAGGACCTACGGCGGAACGGAGCGGATCGTTTACAATCTCTGTCAGCAGCTTAATCGGCGCGGGCACGACGTGGAGCTGTTTGCGTCCGGCGACTCTCAGGTGGATTGCACACTTCAATCCGTTCTGCCCGTCGCCTGCCAGGACGATCCTCGCTCGACCGTCTATTTGGAAAAGGAATTTGAAGCACGCCACACCTACGATCTTTATCGCCAGGCTGAACGCTTCGATCTCGTACATGCCCACTGGCCGACCATGGCACCCTATTTCTCGGAATTTACCCAGACCTCGACCCTGGTTACCTATGGCTACATCGAAAAGGCGGTCCACGAATATTATCGAAGCCACTTCCCACGCTGTTTTCCGGTCTGTGTGAGCCGAGCTCAAAGGGAATTCCTAGGAGATGAGTCGATTCCGGTAGTCTACAACGGCGTCGATACGGCGGAGATCCATTTCAACGATAAGCCGGAAGATTTTTTCATCATCGTGGGCCGCATGACGCCGGGCAAGGGCATCGCTGAAGCGATCCGCATCGCGAACAAGGCCGGCGTGCGACTCTTGATCGTCGGCCATGTCACCAGTCACTTGCCGTGGAGCGAGGAGTATTTTCTCAAACAGGTCAAACCGCATATCGATGGAAACCGTATTTGCTACATCGAGCGGCTGCCCTATCACGAGGTCGTGCAACTGATGGGCAGAGCGAAAGGCTTTCTGTTTCCACTGCAGTGGGACGAACCCTTCGGCATGGTCGTGGTCGAAGCGATGGCCGCGGGTACTCCGGTGATCGCTTATTCGCGGGGTTCGATGCCGGAACTGATCACGCACGGCGAGACCGGCTATCTACCTGAGGCCGAGGACGAGATGGTGGATATCCTCGACCGCATCGGCACGCTCGATCGCACTCGCTGCCGGAGTTGGGTGGAAGAACATTTCTCCGTCGAGCGGATGGTCGATGGCTACGAGCGGCTTTATAAGATCGCGGCGTCCGGGGAGCGGCCGCAGGCACAGCGCTGATGGCTGCGAAATGGAGCATCGAGCGTCTGCAAAAGGAGAGCAGTTGTTGGCGCGCTGCGATTCTTCTCACCGCGGCCCATCTCGATCTATTCCGGTGGTTCGGTAATCGCAGATTAAAAACGGATGTTGTCGCCGCTCGTTACGGCGGCGATCAAGATAGCTGGGAGAGTTTTCTCAACGCGCTCAGCACCGTCGGTTTGATGCGCAAGCAAGCAGAGCGCTATTCCAGAACCGCCTTCGCGGCGTGTCATCTCACCGGAGACGGGCGCGCCCTGCTGTTGCCTGCCTACGACGCTTGGAACGCTTGGGGTAAACTGGCCGCGGTTTTAACCACAGCAAAGCGACCCGGAACGCAAAAGCCCTTTGCCACGAACCGCACCCAATCGGCGCGCTTGCTTCAAGGCTTGCATCTCCACGCCCAGCGGATCGCACCGTACGTTGTTCAAAAATTGCGCTTGAATGGCGCCAGGACATTGCTCGACGTCGGCGGTGGGCTGGGAACTTTCACCTGTGCCTTTTGCCGTCGCTATCCTCGGCTGCAAGCGACTCTGGTCGAGCATCCGAATATTGCGCCGCTGGCGCGCCGCAGCGTGCGAGATGCGGGATTGGCAAAAAGAATCCGCGTTATCGCGCGGGACTTCACACGCGAAAGTCTGCCTGTAGGATTCGATGCGGTCTTTGTTTCCAATATCCTGCATGCCCACAGCGTAGTTCAAAACCTGTCTTTGTTGCGACAACTCCACCGCAGTCTGAACTCGGGCGGACAATTGATTCTGCGCGATGTTTTCATGCGCCGCGAGCGGACCGCGCCGGAGTGGGGAGCGCTTTTTTCCGTTGCGCTGCTCTTACATACCCCGCATGGACGTTGCTATTCACTTGAGGAGATTCGCGGCTGGCTGCGTCAAACCGATTTCTCGATTATCCGAGGGCCAATGCGATCGAGCCCCTTACCATTTGATCCGAATGCCATCCTGATCGCGAGGAAAACTTGACAGCAAAGTAGACCTCCCCCGCAGGCGGACCTGCTGCCGCGCACCTCGGCGCTCCCCTTGACCCTTGGTGCGATGCTGGGATAGACAGCGCCGATGCCGATCCAGTTCATACTGCCGAAGAAGTTCACGCGCGCCCAGATCGAGTGGCGTGTGGACGAGCTGGCGCTCCAGTTTCAGGGCACGAAGGACAAAAAGATAATCGCCCAGATCGCCGCCCTCAACCGCCTGCTCGCAAAGATGGATGCCCGGGATTCCGATTCTTCCCAACCCAAGAACCGGCAGTAGCCTTCAATATCCAGCCACGATCCTGGATACGACGAAGAAATAAGTGAATGCGAAAGACGCCTAGCCCGCTTTCTACCGCGCCTTTACCGCACGCTTCCCGTGGCTATCCTGCGGCACGCCACGCGCCAGCGACATATGCG
>CAMLCX010000392.1 GCA_946478635.1 uncultured Pseudomonadota bacterium | reverse complement strand
CGCGGCGTCCGGATGGCGATACTGCGATACGTTTTCCGAGTAAAACACTCGAGCGTAACCGAGAGCACTCATAACTTTGTCGAGTTTCTCCAGATCGTCTCTGTGAACAAGAAAGTCCAGGTCCATGGTCTGCCGCGGCACACCCAGGACACCGAGAGCGAATCCGCCGATGACCGCACAGCGGATTTTAAGATGCGAGAATTGTGAGATGAGTGTTTTGAGAACGATCTCGAAATCCACGACTTATTGTAATCGGTAGCACTTCTTGCCGCAAACCGGGTTGATCTCGCCTTGACTCTCTCTTCCGTCTATTGGAGAATCCAGCAAAACTTCGATCAAGGAGAAGAAAATGATCACTTCGAACGATCTGAAGGGCATCATGGCGATGATGCCGGCGTTTACGACCAAGGACGGCGACCGGATCGATGCGGTGGATACGGTCGATACCGACGAATTAGCGCGCGGGGTGGATAAGCTTATCCGCGATGGCGGGGTTAACGTTCTTACCACCACCGGGAGTTTCGGCGAGTTTCATACGCTGCTTTGGGACGAGCATAAAAAACTAATCGAAGCGACAGTGGCGGCGGTGAAGAAGCGAGTGCCGTTGTTCATCGGTTGCACGAATCTGAATCCGCGCGAGTCGATCCGGCAGGCGAAGTTTGCGCAGGAAGCCGGCGCCGACGGGCTGCTGCTCGGTGTACCCTTCTATTATCAGGCGACCGTCGACAACGCGGTGCAGTTCTATCACGACGTCGCCGATGCGCTGCCCAAGATGGGCGTGATGATCTATCACAACCCGACACATCACCGGGTGACCATTCCGGTCGGCGCATTCAAGAAGATCACTGAGAAGCCGAACATCGTCGGCATGAAGGATTCGCATCGCACACCGCTGCAATTCGTCGAACTGTGCGATATCACCAAGGGCAAGATGAGCGTGTTCGTCAATCAGACGCAGATGTATCCTTACTATCAGCTTGGCGCGGCCGGCTGCTGGTCTTTCAACGTGTGGATGGGCCCGTCGCCGGTGGCAACATTACGCGACGCCTGCATCGCGCAGGAATGGGAGACTGCAAAGCAGATCTGTCTTGATCTCGATGCCACCAACAAGGTCGGGCCAAATATTGGCAACCTGTCGTGGCGCGAGAACGTGTTCAAACTTTCCGTCAATGAAGCCGGTTACTGCACCGCCGGCCCGCTGCGCGCGCCCTGGCGCGTCATCCCGCAAGAAGTGAAAGACAACAGCAAGAAGATCGCCGCGTATTGGAAATCGTTATGCGAGAAATATCCGCTCCTAAAAGAAGCCGCGAGGAAGAGCGCGTGAGCACGAAGAATGGAGTGCTGGAGTATCGGAGTACTGGAGTGTTGGGTCAAATCAAATCCTGACACCTGAAACCCAACAACGGAGTTACGCGCTCAGCGTCCACCGAATCACAGAGGTCATCAAATGACACAACAGAAGATCATCGACGGCGACGGCCATGTGGTGGAAGACATCGCGAGCATCGTCAAATACATGCCGGAAGAGTATGTCGGCAGGAGTTTTTCGGAGGCGCGCGGGAAAAATCCCTTTCCGCCCATCGATCATCTGCACTCCGCCAACCGCCACTTCACGCCGAAAGGTGCCTTCGCCAACGTCGGTCGCGAGGGCTGGGAGCTTTTTCTCAACGATGTCGGCATCGGCACCACCGTGCTGTATACGAGCGCGGGGCTGGCCTTCGGCAAGATTGTCAGCCGCGACTGGGCCATCGAGCTCGCGCGCGCCTACAACAACTGGATGTACGACGCCTACACATCGAAAAGTCCGCGCTTCAAGGCCATGGGCCTGATCCCGCTTCAAGAACCCGCTGAGGCGGTCATCGAGCTGCGCCGTATCGTGCGTGATCTCGGCTTCTGCGGCGCCATGCTGCCTTCGATGGGGGTCAACATGCCGCACCTGGGCTCGCAAAAATACTGGCCGATCTACGGCGAAGCGGAGCGACTGGGGTGCGCCATCGCGATCCACGGCGGCGCCCACGAGAATCTTTTGATGGACGATGCGAGTCCCTATGCGATCGCCAATGCGCTGGGCCATCCGATGAGCCAGATGATCGCTTTTGCCGGAATCATCTTTAACGGCGTGTTCGACAAGTTTCCCGGCCTGCGCGTGGGTTTCATGGAAGCGGGTTGCGCCTGGCTGCTCACCTGCATGGAGCGCTTCAGCGGGTCGTGGGCGAGCCATGTGCAATACGATCCGCGCGGCCGCTTTTTGCAACTTAAGAATGGCGAAAAGATCATCGACTATATTCTCCGTCACATCGACGACGGCCGCATCTTCGTCGGCTGCGAAGGCGAAGAGTTGAGCATTTCCGAAGCCGTGAGGATCACCGGCAACAAACCTTACCTGTTTTCCACGGACTACCCGCACGAAGTCGACGCGCAGACATGCAAGCACGAGCTCGAAGAGTTGCGCGAAAATACGGAGCTCAGCGATGCTGACAAAACCGCGATCCTGTTCGGCAACTCGCAGCGGTTTTATCAGCTGACTCAGTAGGTTTCGGGTCTCGGGTCTCGGGTCTCGGATTCTCTGATCCAAACCCGAGACTCTGGACACGAGACGCGAGACTTGGCGAGACGAAGCAGAAGAGCCATTAGGAGCACCTAAAATCTAGGAGCGAGACGATGAGCGACAAGAAACACAAGATCATCGACGGCGACGGCCACGTGGTGGAAGATCATTCGGAAATCGCCAAGCGGATGCCCCAGCAATATCGCGATCGCTTCGGCTCAAGCCGCAGCCCCTATCCGCCCAACGATCATCTGCACGCGGCCAACGCGCATTTCCTGCCGCCCGGCGCCTTCGCGAAAGTCGGCCGCGACGGCTGGATCGATTTTATGGAAGATGTCGGACTCGCCAGCGCCGTGCTCTATCCGACCAACGGCCTGTCCTTCGGCCGGGTCGTCAGCCTTGACTGGGCCATCGAGCTGGCCCACGCCTACAATGACTGGATGCACGACGAATACCTGAGCAAGAGCAACCGCTTTCAGGCGCTCGGACTCATTCCATTGCAAGAGCCGTCCGAAGCCGTGAAGGAGCTGCGCCGGATCGTGAAAGAGCGGGGATTTTGCGGCGCCATGCTGCCGAGCACGGGCGTCATGGGCGCGCAAAATCATCTCGGCGACGAGCGCTACTGGCCGATCTACGAGGAAGCCAATCGTTTGGGCTGCTGCATCGGCATTCACGGCGGCGTGCACGATCACATGGGCCTGGATGACATGACGCCCTATGCGCCGGTCAACGCGCTCGGCCACCCTTTTGGTCAGATGGTCAACTTCGCCGGCATTCTCTTCAACGGAGTTTTCGACAAATATCCGAGAGTCAGGTTTGGCTTCATGGAAGCCGGCTCCGGTTGGTTCGTCAACTGTATCGAGCGCTTCGAACGCGCTTGGAACAGCCACGTCCAGTACGATCCGCGTGGCCGCTTCTTACAGCTCCGCGAGAAGGAGTCGATTACCGATTACATCAAGCGCCATATCGACGAAGGACGGATTTACGTCGGCGTCGAAGGCGACGAGCTGACCCTGCCCTTCGCCGTCAGCGTCGTCGGCAACAAACCCTTCATTTTTTCATCGGACTTCCCGCACGAGGTCAACAACGATACCTGCAAGGAAGAGCTGCAAGAACTGGACGAAAACAAACGGCTCACTCAAGAGGATAAGGATGCCGTGCGGTATCGAAATGCCGAGCGCTTCTACGGCTTAACCCAGTGATTCGTTCAGCTTTCTTTTGATCCTATCGACGCCTCGGTGCAATCATCCGCCGGCACCGCTGGAGCCGGCTGGCGCTCAATCCCGGTTTGAGAGATCGCACACACTTTGACAGCCCGCGACGCGATGTTTTAGTCTCCATTCAGCGCCACACCTTGGAGGAGAACTTGATGAAAACAACCCATCACACGCTTCGGCCCAAGCTCACCGGCCTGCAACTTTGTATCATCTCCTTCCTGATTCTCGTCGGCAGTGGCTCAGCCCAAGCGCAATCACTGACGACTTTTCGCATCGCCAACGGCACGAGCGGCGAAAACCCGGCAGTCCTTTGGGTCGGCGTCGAGCAAGGCTTTTACCGCAAGCACGGGCTCAACGTCGAAACCATCTACATGCGGGTAGGTTCCCTGGCTGCATCGGCGTTGGTATCCGGTGATGTGAATGCGGTTCTCACGAGTTCCAACGCGGTATTGAATCTCGCCGCGGGAGGGTTGGACGTCGTCATCATCGGCGCGCTGTTCCAACGCCCCGAAGGGGACTTTATGGCGCGCCCCGAATTCAAAAGGGCCGAGGATCTCAAAGGCAAATTGATCGCCATCCAAAGCATCGGCGGCGGTGGTTGGGCAAACAATATGCTCGCGCTGGATTACCTCGGCCTTGACCCGGACCGCGATAACATCCGATTCATCGTTCTCGGCGATCAGCCCTCGCGCATACAAGCTCTTGAAACCGGCCGTGCCCAGGCCTCCTGGATGGGTTCGACCTTCAGCGCGCCGCTGAAGAAAAAAGGCTACACGCTGCTGGTCGATTTAAGCCGTGCACCCATCCCTTACGTCGGCTCTTCCTTGGTGGTCCGGAAAAACGTCGCGCATCAGGAGGCGAAAATCTACGAAGCATTGCTGAAGGGAACCATCGATGCGCTGCGTTTTTTCCAAAAGCCCGAGAATAAATCGACCATCTTGAAAACAATGGCCAAACATCTCCGGCTTAATCGGGCGGAAGACGCGGAAATAGGCTACAATGCCATGGTCGCGGCTTACAGCAGCGATTTGAGGCCCAAAGCTGAAGGCCTGCAAAAGATTTACTCGATCCTGTCCCGAACCAACCCCAAACTCTTGACGTTGAAGCCGGAAGCGATCCTTGACGCTACGTTCATTCAGAGAATTCAGTCGAGCGGTTACTGAGCGAAGGAAACGATCATGAAGCGATTGATCCTGCTGATTGTATTGCTATCCAAACTAACACCAACATGTTTGTCATAGCGTACCGCTTAAATATTCCGAAAGTCGA
>CAMLCX010000391.1 GCA_946478635.1 uncultured Pseudomonadota bacterium | reverse complement strand
CCAACGCCCCAACCCCCCCAACGCCCGCCCAGAACCGCGCCCACCCCGTTTGCCACGGAGATCACAGAGCACTCAGAGAAAAATTTCTCCGTGACCTCGGTGTCCTCTGTGGCTAAAAAAATCCGATTTCTCTGTGAACTCCGTGTCCTCTGTGGCTAAAATAAAATTCCGGTTGCCACGGAGAGCCCAGCGCGGCGAAGCCGCAACCAGAGGGGAGAAGAAATTTCACCACGAAGGCACGAAGGGCACGAAGGGCGTGAGGTAAGGGCGGGTTTCAAACCCGCCCCTTCACTTCGTGCTCTTCGTGACCTTCGTGGTGAGGTCGAATTATCCTGTAGAATCGAATCGTAGCTTTGGTGCCTGAAAAATTTGCGCAAGCTGCGGAAACGCTCAACGATAGTAGTACGAAGTTCACGAAGGTCGGAAGGTTTGCCACAGAGATCACAGAGCACTCAGAGAAAAAATATCTCTGTGACCTCCGTGTCCTCTGTGGCTAAAAATTGATTTCTCTGTGAACTCGGTGTCCTCTGTGGCTAAATAGCTGCAACCGGGGGCAAGAGCGTTTGCCACGGAGATCACAGAGCACCCAGAGAGAAAAATTTCTCCGTGACCTCCGTGTGCTCTGTGGCTAACAAACGATTTCTCTGTGAGCGCGGCGTGGTCAGCCGCTAGTCCCGTAAATAGCTGCAACCCAGGAGAAGAAATTAGCCGCAAAGAACGCAAAGGCCGCAAAGTAGGGGGGCAAGAGCGTTTGCCACGGAGATCACAGAGCACCCAGAGAAAAAATATCTCTGTGACCTCGGTGTGCTCTGTGGCTAAAAATTGATTTCTCTGTAAACTCGCATCTCAATTGATGAAAGTCGCTCTCGTCCACGACTGGCTTACCGGCATGAGAGGCGGGGAGAAATGCCTGGAGGTTTTTTGCGAGTTGTTTCCCGACGCTGACCTGTACACGTTGGTTTATGATCCGGACGGCGTGTCGCCGGCGATCCGGCGGATGCGTGTAAAGACCTCTTGGCTCAATCGATTGCCGGGAGCGCGAAAACATTTCCGCTACTTTTTGCCGTTATTTCCCCGGGCCATAGAAAGCTTCGAGCTGGGCGATTACGATCTCATTGTTTCCAGCAGCCATTGCGTGGCCAAGGGGATCTATCCCCATCGCGCGCCGCACATCGCGTATGTCTATACGCCGATGCGCTACATTTGGGACATGGGCGATGCCTATCTCGCCGGCGGGACTTCTCTTAGCGCCCGTGCCGGACTGGCTTTGAGCCGTGCTTATCTTCGGCGCTGGGATTTGAGGAGCACGACACGCGTCAATCAAGTTATCGCAATCTCGCACAACGTCGCGGCAAAAATCGAGCGGATCTACGGGCGAACGGCGCAGGTCATCTATCCGCCGGTAGGCGTTGACAAGTTTCATCTCGCCGACACGCTGCAAGCCTATTATCTGATGGTCTCGGCGCTGGTGCCTTATAAACGCATTGACCTTGCCGTCGATGCCTTTAATGCGCTACAACTGCCGTTGAAGATTGCCGGTGACGGGCCGCTGCGAAGATTCTTGCAACGACGGGCGAAATCCAACATCGAATTTCTCGGCTGGGTCGACGATAGGAAGCTGGCGGAGCTTTATTCTCAATGCCAGGCATTGATTTTTCCCGGGGACGAGGATTTCGGCATCGTGCCGCTGGAGGCGCAAGCGAGCGGGAGGCCGGTGATTGGCTACGGCAGGGGCGGCCTGCTTGAAACGGTCGTTGGGCTTGACAATTCGTCATTGGCCCGTGCTCCGACCGGAGTGTTTTTTCCCGAACAGAGCGCGGCAAGCCTGATTGCGGCAATTGAGTTTTATCAAAAGCACCAGAGCGAATTTCGCCCCCAGCAGATTCGGGAACACGCGCATAAATTTTCGCGCGAAAGATTCAAGCGCGAGATAGCCGGGTTTCTCGACGTTTGGTTGAAACAGTTTCGTCGCACGGCGTAAGGCATGCTTAAAAAATACAATCAACTGTTCAAGGGGCTGCTGCTGATCAGCGACTTGTGTTTTGTCAGCTATGCCTGGTGGCTGGCCTTCGGAACGCGTTTTTATTCCGGTCTGTTCGCTGCGCCGGAGACCTTTGTTTTCCGCCACTACCTGGTCGCCTGGCTGATCATCCTCGCGGTGTGGGCGGCGGTTTTTGAGCGGAGCGACTTTTACCGGCCGCGCCGGCTATCCACGCATCATCGCGAGAACATCGAACTCATCAAATGCTCCACCGTCGCGCTACTGATTTTCCTGGCGGTGATCTTTATTATTCACGATATCGTGCTGTCGCGCATCGTCGTCGTCATGTTTTGGTTGTCAAGCTACTTTTTCGTGGCTTTCAGCCATCATCTATTCCGCGAAGGGCTCCGCTTTGCGCGGCGCCGGGGCTACAATTTGCGCCACGTGCTGGTGATCGGAACGCCAACCCTGGCGCCCGCGCTAATGACCCGGCTCCAATCCTACAAGCGTCTCGGGCTGCGCGTTGATGGAATTTATTTAACGCACGGCGAACTTCCCGCCGGCGCGATCGACGGCGTCAACATCGTCACGGGCTCGGAAGAACTGACCGAACTCATCCGTCGCGGGGCAATCGACCAGGTGTTCGTTGCCCTACCGCTCGATCAGGCGGCGAAGCTCCGGGAGATTCAAGAGTGGCTCGGTGATGAACCGGTGACCGTGCATTTTGTGCCCGACCTGGGAGCGCTGGCAACACTCCACGGCAGCGTCGATGAATTCGACGGCCTGCAGGTCATTAGTTTACAATCGTCGCCCCATGCGGGCTGGAATGCGGTGCTGAAACGAGGGCTCGATTTGGCGGTGGGTGCGCTTGCCGTGATTGTTTTCGCGCCGCTCATGGTGCTCGTCGCCGTCGCGATCAAGTGCTCGTCACGCGGGCCCATATTGTATCGACAGGAGCGCATGGGCCTGGATGGCCGGCGCTTTATGATGCTCAAGTTCCGCAGCATGGTCGTCGATGCCGAGAAACTCACCGGCCCGGTTTGGGCGGCGGAAGATGACTCGCGGGTGACTCCCCTTGGGCGCTGGCTCAGGAAAACCAATCTGGATGAGCTTCCTCAGTTGATCAATGTGCTCCGGGGCGAGATGAGCCTGGTGGGCCCGCGGCCGGAAAGGCCTCCTTTGATCGATGAATTTCGCAAATCGATTCCGAAATACATGCTGCGCCACAAAGTGAAAGCAGGAATGACGGGGTGGGCGCAGATCCACGGCTGGCGCGGCAATACGTCGTTAAAAAGCCGCATCGAATACGATATCGATTACATCGAGCACTGGTCTTTGTGGCGCGATATAAAAATCCTCGCGCGCACCTTGTTAAGCGGGTTTGGCAATAATCGAGCGAGTCACTTCTAAATAAATCCTTGGCGATGTTTCCGAAGTAAACTCTCTCCGGTCGTGTCACGAACATGCCCATAGTCATCCTATGGTGGGAGCGCGGGCTCGTCACCGCTCTTTATCTGTCCATCGCCCTGCTCGGCGTCGGCCGACTGGAGTCCTTGCAAATGCGCGGCAGCATCAGCGCCTGGAGCATCTCGCGAACGACGTTCTTTTTCTGGGTGTTTTTCAAGTTATTGTTGTTTTTCCGCGGCGGCTGGACGGCGACCGGATTGCCCAAGTTGCGCTCACTCACGCCGCTTTTTGGTTTTTTTTTCGTCGTCACGGTGTCCCTGCTGCCGGACTTTCATCAGGCGGGGGACTACCGGTATTTTTTCTTTGCTTGCGCCCACGCCGTCATGCTGGTGGATCTGTTTACGGCCGAGCCGCGGCGAGAACAGGCGGTTTGGCTGCTGGGAGTATTGCCGGCGATTCTTGTCGTGCGCGGCCTGTTGCACGATCCGCTAGTTCTGAATTTCGATCTTGCGCACCGGTTTACCTTTCCGCTGGATTCCTGGAACACCGCCGGTTATCTCTTTGCGACGAGTATTCCGTTGTGCCTGTTCGTTGCCGTCGCTAAACCCGGCTGGTCGCGCGCTCTGGGGTCGGTCTCATGTGCCGCTCAGTTGTTGGGTCTGGTTTTGACGTTTTCGCGCGGGGCGTGGTTGGGCTGGGGCGCATCGATGCTGTGCCTGGGGATCACGACAAGAACAAGAAAATATATTGTCCTCGTCGTGGTGTTGGCGCTGGCCTGCGTGTTAGCGGCGCCCTCGCTACGCCAGCGGGCTTTAAGCCTGAGCCAGCCGCAAAGCGATCAATCGATTCGGGAGCGTGTTCAACTGTTGAAGAGCTCAGCGCAGCTCGGCCTGGAAAACCCCGTGCTCGGTGTCGGCTATGGGCGCGGCCGCTTGAAAGAGGCGCTGCGGAGCCGACTCCAAGGTACCATACTCGAAAATAGTCCGATCTGGCACACGCATAATCTGTACGTCGAGCTGTTCGCCGGGACCGGACTCTTAGGGCTGTCGACGTTTCTGTGGCTGATCGGTTACACCCTGCTGCGCTTATGGCGGTCCGCAATCCGGCGTGACGGGAGCGGACGGCTTTTGGGATTTGCCATCGGCTCGTCCTTGATCGGCGGGCTGGTGGCCGGTGTTGGCGACATCCCTTTTTATCATCATGAGACGCGAATTTTTTTCTTCACTCTTTTGGCTCTCGCGCATCTTTATTCCCTGGGCGGCGGCGCCGGGGAGAAGAATTAGCTGCAAAGAACGCAAAAATCGCAAAGTCTTTAGCGCTGCGCGCTTGGTGGACGGAATAAAGAGGATTTCGCTATGAAGTCGCCAAGAGTGTTTGCCACAGAGGTCACAGAGCACTCAGAGAAAAAAATATCTCTGTGAACTCGGTGTCCTCTGTGGCTAAAAAACCGATTTCTCCGTGACCTCGGTGTTCTCTGTGGCTAAATAGGATTTCGCTTGCCGCAGTGATCCCGGCGCGGCGAAGCCGCAACCAAGGAGAAGAAATTAGCCGCAAAGAACGCAAAGTTCGCAAAGCAGGGCGAAGAGTGTTTGCCACAGAGGTCACAGAGCACACAGAGAATTAAAAGATGAAAGATTCTCTGACCGAGAAGATCATC
>CAMLCX010000390.1 GCA_946478635.1 uncultured Pseudomonadota bacterium | reverse complement strand
TAAAGCAGCGCGGATTTCCGACCCTGGTGGAGCTCTCGAAAACCAACATTCCGTTTGTCAGCAACGGGATTATCGTGCGCGCGAGCTACCTGATCCAGCAACCGGATACGGCAAGAAACACCTTGAAGGCGTGGTTGGAAGGAGTCGCCTTCGCGCTCAGCCCGAGGATGAAACCCGCGGTGATCGAAACCATCGTTCGGCGCCTGAGAGTATCGAACCCGGCGCTTGCCGAGCAAGGCTATCAAGATCTGCTTCGCGCCACGGACCGAAAGCCTTATCCTTCAGTGGAAGGCCTTAGCAACGTGCAGCGCCTGATGAAACTGCGCAATCCCGCCGTGGCCGATCTCAAAGTCGGGAGTCTCATCGACGCAAAACTTATTCAGGAACTCGATAAAAGCGGCTTCATCGACCAGCTTTACGGCGCTTACGGCGTAAAATAGCGCGCTTGGATTTGCTGTTACGCGACGAGTTTTTTCTTCTACCTTCGTAGGGCTTGTTTGAGTCGATTACCTTAATCCATTTCGCGCGCCGTCGACACTCCAGATACCGGCGCCTCGGGTTGCCATGTAAAGGAACACGAAGCAAAAAAGCGCCGCTTCTGCGCCGTTGTTTTGGATCGGCCAAAACCCCATCGGCAAGTGACCGATAAAATAGGCGACGGCCATCTGGCCGCTGGCGATAAAGGCGGCGCGCGTCGTGAATAGACCGGCGGCGATCATCGCGCCGGCAACGAGTTCGATCAGACCCGCGATGCCGAGCAGAGACAACAGCGGCGCGGCGGCGCCGTTGCCGTTCAAGCCGCCGAACAGACCGAAAACTTTCTGCAAGCCATGGCAGAGAAATAATAATCCAACCATGATCCGCATGAGCGCGTAGGCATGCGGCGCGTAACCGGCGAGAGCGTTTGGCAAGATAATACCTCCCTTGAATTTAGTTTTGCATTTTCGTCAATGCTGTAGGGGCAGGTTGAAACCTGCCCTAATATTTGCGCAAACGTCAATTGATTTGCCAGCCGCCGCCGAGCGCTTTGTAAAGAGCGACCAGATTCGCAGCCATGGTCGCCTCGCTTTGTACCTGCTCGGTTTCCGTTACGTACAGCGCGCGCTGCGCGTCGAGGACGTTCAGGTAATCGTTGAGACCGCGAATGTAAAGCTCGTTGGCCATTTCCACTGCCCGGCGATTGGCGGCCACGGCACCGTTCAACGAGCGATAGCGCACCTGTTCCTGGGCATAATTGACCAGAGATTTTTCCACGTCGCCGAGCGCCGCGAGGACGGTCTGCTCATATTGATAGAGTGCCTGCTCCTGCTGGGCGTTGCGAATCTCGATGTTGGCGCGAATTCGGCCGGCGTCGAATATCGGCCAGGTGATCGTTGGGCCGATGGACCAGTAACGGCTTCGCCCCATGAACCAGTCACTCGCGCTTATGCTCTGCAGGCCGTAAATCCCGGTCAGAGAGAATTTTGGGAACAGGTCCGCGACAGCCGAGCCGATTTGCGCAGTCGCGGCCGCCAGGCGGCGTTCGGCGACACGGACATCGGGGCGGCGGCGCAACAGATCTGATGGGAGACCAACGAGCACTTCCGCCGGCAAATTGGGAATCGCCACTTCTTTTTCAAGCTCGCTCCAGAGCGCCCCCGGCGACAATCCCAAAAGCAGATCGAGACTATACGCCGCCTGCTTCAATGCGCTTTCGATCACCGGTATTTGCGCCGCCGTGGCATTGATCTGCGCCTCGGCGCGCACCACATCCAGGTCGCTCGCCAGGCCGGCGTCGAAGCGCACGCGGGTGAGATCCAAAGAATCCTGCTGCGATTTGACATTGGCCCGCGCCACCGCCAGCCGGCGCTGCGCGCCGCGCAGGTCGATATAATTTTTCGCCACATCGCCGAGCAGCGAAACAAGCACATCGCGCCGGTTATACTCGGTCGCCTCGATGGTCGCATCCGCCGCTTCAACGCTTCGGCGTACCCCGCCAAACACGTCGATCTCCCAATTGGCGTCGAATCCGGTATCGAACAAGCTGCGCTCCAGCTTGATGCTTGAAGCGCCGCCTTGGGACGGGAAATTGAGCGCGTTCTCGCTGTTGCGGCTTCGCGTGTAAGACCCGAAAGTCCCCAACGCCGGCCACTGGCCTGCCGCCACCACCGTGCGCGAGGCGCGCGACTCACGAATGCGCGCCGCGGCCACGCGCAGATCGAGGTTCGATTGCACCGCCCGATCCACCAGCGAGTTGAGCAGCGGATCGTCGAACGCCGTCCACCAACGCACGAGTTCCAGCGGGCGGGCTTCAACACCCTTTTGCTGCGCCTCATTCCACGCCGACGGCACGACCAGCGCCGGCTCATTGTAGTCGGGTCCCACGCTGCAACCGGCGACAAACAAAGCCAGCGCAGCCGCGATTGATTTAAAGTTCGGAGAATTCATTCTTGTCCTCTCACAGATCTAGTTTAACAAATCCTATCGGGAACGCACCTACACCAAGCGATGGCGAAACATCCAGGACGCGGCGGAGAGCGTAACCGCGGAGATAACCGCGAGCGGCCAAAGTTGCGGCCACAGGAGGTTCAAACCGGCGCCCTCGAGATAGACGCGGTGCGACATCTCAATAGCGTATCGCAGCGGATTGATCAGGGTAAAATACTGCAGCAGCTCCGGCATGCTGCTGATCGGCGTGGTCAATCCCGATAAAAGCGCAAAAGGCATGATCAGCATAAACGCGTAGAGCATCGCCTGCTGCATGGTCGCCGCCACGGAGGAGAGCAACAGACCCATGCCGGAGGCCGCGAGCAAGAACACCGTCAACGCGACATAGAGAGTGATGAACGACCCCGCGAAAGGAATCTCAAACCACAGCTGAGCGACCAACAGCACCAAGGTCGCCTGCATGATGCCCACCAGCATCGGCGGCACCGCTTTGCCGACCATGATTTCCACGGGCCGAAACGGCGTCACGAGCAACTGATCGAACGTCCCCTGTTCGCGCTCGCGCGCCACCGACAGGCCGGTCAAGAGAATCGTCTCCAGAAGCGTCAAGGTGCCGAGCAGCGCGGGAATCATATGCCAGCGCGTCTCCAGATTGGGATTGTACCAGGCGCGGGTCGTGAGCCTGACCGGCGGATCGCCCTGATTGTGTTCGGCGCGCCAGTCGGCGTTGAACTTTTCCACGATGGCACTCACATAACCCATGGCCGTTCCCGCGGTGTTCGAATTGCGCCCGTCGGCGATCACTTGCACGTCCGCCGGCTGGCCCGACATCAACCGTCGCGCGAAATCCGGCTCTATTTGAATCACCAGCAGCGCTTTCCGTTCATCGATCAGCCGGGCGATATCCGCCGCGCGGGTCAGATCGGCAACGCGGCGAAACGCTCCCGATCCGTCCAAACCCGCCAAAAGATCGCGGGAAGCGGCGCTGCGATCCTGGTCGAGCACCGCGTAGGGCACGTCGTTCAAGTCATAGGTCGCCACATAGCCGTAAATCAGACATTGCAGGATCGGCGGAATCACAAGGCTAAAGCGCGTGCGCGGATCTTTCAGAATCGCGAGCAGCTCTTTGCGCGTGAGCGCGAGTATGCGGAGCAAGGTATCGATCATACCATCCTCACGCCAATTCCTTCCGCGTCGCCCGGCGCGCCAGCGACAGCAGAACAATCATCATCGCGGCGAGCACGGCGGCATTGGGAAGAATGACAGACCAGACGTCGCCCACGAGAAAAATAGTCTGCAGCAACGTCACGTAATAGCGCGCCGGCAAAAGAAACGTAATCAGTTGCACGAACAGCGGCAGGCTGCGCAGGTCAAAGAGAAATCCGGAAAGCATGACCGCGGGAAGAAAGGTCACGAGCAGCGTTATTTGGCTCGCGACGAACTGGCTTTTCATCGTCGAGGAGATCCACAGGCCGATCGCCAGCGCCACCAGCAAATAGAGCATGGATACACCGGTCAAAACCAAAATCGAGCCGCGAAACGGCACATGGAAAAGAAACTTGGCGGCAAAAAGACAAAGCACAAGGCCGATCATGCCAAGCGCGAAATAGGGAATCGTTTTGCCGAGCAGAAACTCTCCCGGCCGCACCGGCGTAACGAACAGCGCTTCGATTGTGCCGCGCTCCCACTCGCGCGCCACCACGAGCGACGTCAGCAGCGCGCCGATCAACGTCATCACCAGCACGATCAGTCCCGGCACCAAAAAAAAGCGGCTCTCGTTCGACTCATTGAACCACAGCCGATTCTGCACGCGCACCGGACCGGTCAAAACTTCCTTGCCTTCGGCCGTGCGTCGGGCGGCCCACACGCCAATCGCTCCCTGCGCGTAGGTCTGAATGATGCGCGCGCGATTGGCATCGATGCCGTGGACGAGAACTTGAACCTCGGCGTCGCCCTGCGCCAGGCGCCGGCTGAAATCCGGTCGGATGCGCACGATGCCGTCGACTTTGCGTGCCAGCATACGTTGTTCGGCGTCGCGCATGGAACTCATCCTCGCGGCGTCGAAATAGGGCGAAAGCTCGAAGCTCGCTGCCAGATCAGTCGCCGCGGGCGATGGATCTTCCAGAACCAGCGCTACCGGGACATTGGTGACGTCGAGCGACATGCCGTAGCCGAATAGCAGAATTAAAACCACCGGCATCACGATGCCGATGGCGATGCTGCTCGGATCGCGCACGACCTGGCGAACTTCTTTTTTGATCAAGGCCCAAACGCGGCGTGCTCGGCCCGCGGCGGCGCTCGGCCGTATCGGTTTTTGCGAAAAATTCATGCCGCGGCTCCGCCGTTCGTCAAAACCGACTCGCGCCCTTCCTCGACGATGGCGATAAACGCGTCCTCCATCGTCGGGGCGCGGCCGTCCACATGCGCATGAACCCGAATATCCGCGGGCGTTCCTTGGGCCAATATCCGGCCGGAATCCATAATGGCGATCCGATCGCAGTACTCGGCTTCTTCCATGAAATGAGTCGTGACGATGACAGTCACGCCTTGCTCGGCGAGCACGACAATGCGCCGCCAAAACTCGCGCCGCGCCAACGGATCGGCGCCGCTGGTCGGCTCATCGAGAA
>CAMLCX010000389.1 GCA_946478635.1 uncultured Pseudomonadota bacterium | reverse complement strand
CTTTCCCATTTGGTTGCGGCTCTGCTGCGCTAAGTTCTTTGCGGCTAATTTCTTCGCCTTTGGTTGCGGTTCTGCCGGCCGGGATTATGCAGATAGATTCGGCGCTATCGTTAGGGCAATCAATTCACCGATGCGCTCGACTTCGTCCAGGCGGCGCAAGCAGGCCAGGAGATCGTTAATTTGCCTCTCTGGAAGCAGCGGCGCCGCCAGGGGACGAAATTTTCGCTCCTGTTCCGCGTCGGTCATCAACCGTTTGAAATGGCCGAGGTGGTAGGCCACTTTCGTCGAGAAAACTTTTCCTGAATTCATCTCGATGTCGACGATGTTCAAGGGAATATCCGGCCAGGCGGCCACGGGCTCTTCGCCGATCCGCACGCTGATTTTTTGCATGAGCGCGCGCACATCGGCGCGCTTGTAGTACAGCTGGTCGTAATGGCGAACTTCTACGGCGCCTTCCATCAGCGCAACGGCCATCACGAAGGGCAGACTATGATCGGCGCTCTCCCTGGTTTCCGGGAGCCAGTTCGCTTCTCCCGAACCCATGACCTCGTAGCCGGCGGGAAAAGTTTGCAGGCGAATCTCTTTGATGTCGTCGAGATTCGAGATTTGCGATATTTGCGATCGCAAGTTAAGAATCGCCTCGATCGCGCTTTGCGAGAAATACCCAGCGGGAAACGCTTTAATTCGCGCTTTCATGATGCGGTAGCCGTCGGCGGAGTCCGCAAAGGGTTTGATCTCGAAGCGGATTCCCGTGCTGGCGAAGAATCCTGCCTTGCCTTCGAATATTTCCTCCGGCCCCGTCATCCCTTTGGCGGCCAGCATGGCGCAAAAGACCGCGTTCCTCGAAGCATTGGCCAACGCGCATCCCTTCCAATGGGAAATCTGCCCTCTTCTGATTTGCTCGAGACTGATATGAGACGCCAGCGCCAAGCTGATCGCGTTGGCCATCTGCTCTTTGCCATGGCCGAATAGTTTAGCCGCCACGACCGCGGCCGCGATGACGCCGTAGGTCGACTGATCCCAATTACGCCCGCGCTCGTTCGAGCTGGCGTCGATGAGTCCGCAAAGCACCTCATAACCCAAAACCGTTCCGAGGATCACGTTCTTGCCGTCGCCGTGTATTGCGTCCACGACGGCCAGTACCGGGGCAAGAAGATCGCTGGGGTGGCAGGTGGGTGAACCGGCGTAGGTGTCGTTGAAATCGAGATAACGGATCATCACGCCGTTGGCGAAAGCCGCGAGGTCGGGCGAGGTTTTTTGCCCGCTGATCAAAACGGTGGATGGGACAACCGAAGTTGTCTCGGCGGCTGCGGCCCTCGCGATCTTGGCTGGAGGACTTTTGGCTCCGCCGAGCGCGCAGCCCACGGTATCCAAGACAATGTGCTTGGTCCGGCAGATCACGTCCTCCGGCAGGTCGTGATACGACAACTTCAGCGTGTAGTCGCTCAGATGATTGAGGATGCGGTCGGCCATTTTTTACTCGGTCGAACCATTGCCGAAGCGAAACTCAAGTATTTCCTTCGGCGCCTACGAAAACGCTACATAACTCGAAGTTCGTCTCCGGTTCAAGTCGTTGAAGCTATTGTTTCTGCCGCCGGTACAGGAATCGGTGTCGGGCCTGATAACCAATTGGGGTGATGTTTCATCAAACTAACACAAACTAATGTCTGACTTGTCTACCTCTATTCTCATATTCAAGGGTCTTTCGGACCTCATGTCTTTTGTCGCCTTAGGCGCTCATCTTAGGTGTGCTAGTGTTGTGTTTGATAAATCCGTTAACGAATTCGAAAGCCGACGACGACCGAGACTCCCCCTTTGACAAAGGGGGATTTAGGGGGATTTACTCTGCCGGCGACTCGAAATCCCCCCTTCCCCCCTTTTTCAAAGGGGGGATTTTGCGGAAAACGCACAGGGGAATAGTCAGCGAATTTAGGAGACGCGACACTAGGTTGGCGAATCTGTTCCCGACGTAGTATTTTGAGAAAAACCCTGTCTAGCGCGTGTTTTGAACTCATATGCCGACGATAAGCATCTTCTATGGGATTGTGATCCAGATGTTTTGGCGGGATCATGCGCCGCCGCACTTCCATGCTCTCTATGCCGAGCACGAAGCGCTGATTGATCTTCGAGATTTCCGCGTCATACGCGGCTCTTTGCCCCGCCGAGCATTGGCGTTAGTATTGGAATGGGCCGCGGAGCATCGCGATGAACTGATGGAGGATTGGAACTTATGCAGCCAGCTAAAAACTCCGAAAGCGATCGAACCGCTGAAATAAAACCGGCGATACGACATACGGCTCCTTGGCGTGTGATCGCTGTGGCCGCTTTGCCGGAGTGCCGGCTCCGCGTGACTTTCGTGGACGGGACGTCCGGGGAAGTCGATATGAGCCGATTTCTACGCAATCCTAACATCGACGGCACCATCTTTGAGCCACTGCGTGACCCGCCGGCTTTTTCTCAGGCGCAGGTCGTGATGGGCGTCATTCAGTGGCCGAATGGCGCCGACCTCGCTCCAGATGCGATGTATGATTCCGTTCGGAAAGGCAGTGTTTGGGTTCTTGAGTGAGGCGATTGGTTTCTACAACAATCGTTGAAATCAAAATGCGACTGGGATATGCCAGCGCTTAATTCAAGTAGAAAACGAGCAGCGTAGCTAGCGAGTTTTCGAGCCTTAGGTTTAGGGTTTCGCGTCTAACACAGGACGCCAGACGCTGGACCCGAGACGAGCTACCAAATTGCGATTCTGATCGACAGCAACTCTCAAATCGAACAGTAGGAGAACCACAACGATGTACTACGGTGCGCGAGGAATTGTCGGGTTAGTCAAGCCGACCTATCGGCCGGGCTCGATGGAGAGTTTTATCAAACTCATGCCGGAGGGCGTTGGGTTCATTCCGGCGCATGCCGGCATCAGAGCCGGCAATGAAAAAGAATTACAGGAAGCACTCACAGTGGCGGAGCGAAAAGTTGCGCGCCTCGCCGAGCTTGGCGCCGACGTCGTCATGATCATGGGCGCGCCGCCGACCATGGTGCGCGGCCACGGCGCGGACCGCGAGATCGCTGATTCGCTGACGAAGAAGTATAAAATACCCGTGACTGTGGCGACCATTGCCCAGGTGGACGCGTTTCGCGCGCTGGGCATGAAAAAATTGGTCGGCATCACTTACTTTCAAGACGACATGAACCAGCGCTTCGCCAAATTTCTGCAGGACGACGGCTTCGACGTGCGAGCGATGAAGGGCATCGACGTGCCCTTCAAAGACGCGGGCAAGCTTGCGCCCGAAGCGATCTACAATTTCGCCAAGAAAGTCTTTCTCGAATACGGGCCGGCCGACGGCATTTATATGCTCGGCGCGGGCTGGCACAACCTGCCGGTGATCGAGATGTTGGAGAAAGATTTGAAGACCACGGTGCTTTCGAGCATTCCCGCGCAAGTCTGGGCGACAAAAAAAATTCTCCATCTGAACGAGCCGATTACCGGCTATGGCCGGCTGCTGGCGGAGATGCCATGATATTTTGTTCAAGGTTCAAGGTTCAAAGTTCAAGGTTGCTGAAATGCATGGCGGTTGCCGCGTCGGTGAACATCATCGCCGGTGTGGCGTCGGCTCAGGACTTGAAGGCGAAAGCCGAGGCGGAAGGCAAGCTGATGTTTTACGCGACTTTCAACGCCGCCGATTCGAAGACATTAGTCGATGGTTTCAAGCAGCTCTATCCGAAAATCGACGCCGCCTACTATCGGAGCACGGATTCGTCGATGATGGAGCGGATCTTGACCGAGAATCGTGCCGGTCAGACTCTTTGGGACGTGGTCGTGACCACCAGTTTCTACGGTCATAACTTGAAGAAACGAGGCCTGTTGGCGGCTTACGATTCTGCCGAACGGAAGTATTACCGTGACGGCTACAAAGATCCACAGGCGCTCTGGACGTCCACCTATACGAACTATGCGGCCTTTGGTTTCAACACGCGCGGCGTGCCGAATGCCAGTATTCCCAAAGTGTACAGCGATCTTTTGAAACCGGAGTGGAAAGGGCAGATCGGCATGGACAACCGCCCTTATGAATGGTTCGGCACGATGCTCAAAGCCATGGGCGAAGAAAAGGGGCGCGCGTACATGCGCGAGTTGGCCAAGCAAACTCAATTGCGCTCCGGCAGGACGCTGTTGGCGCAACTGGTCGCAGCGGGAGAATTTAAAGGCGCCTTGACGGCCTATTCGCAGACTTTTGAGGTTCTCAAGCCTTCGGGAGCGCCCGTCGACTGGGTGTATCTGAATCCGGTTTTCGCCAACATTCATCCCACTGGCGTTGCCGCGAAAGCGCCCCATCCAAACGCCGCGCGGCTGTTCGTCGATTTTGTGCTCTCGAAGCGCGGCCAAGAATTGATTCGCGGCATGAATCGCATCCCGGACCGGATTGACACGCCGCCGGAACAGCCCCGCTTGATCGAGGGCGTCAAGCCCGCCTTTGCGCCCACAGAAGTGCTCGATGATTTTGAACGCTACGGAAAAATATTCAATGAAATTTTTGGCGGACGATGAGAAAAAGAGTCTCGGATTGATGGTCTAGAGTCTCGAGTTAAGAACACGAGACCCGAGACCCAAGACCCCAGACTCGAAACGTCAATCCTATGAAGGTTGTTGTTCACGGCGTTACCAAAGAGTATGTCAGCGGCGAGGGCAGCGTTCGGGCGCTTGGCGGCGCCTCTCTCGAAGTTCGTGAGCGGGAGTTTTTCGGCATTATCGGCCCCACCGGCTGCGGCAAAACGACCCTGCTGCACATCATCGCGGGCCTGGAAAAACAGTCCACGGGCACGGTTGAATTCATCGGCGAGCGTCACTCCAAATCGATCGTTTCGATGGTGTTTCAGGACTCCGCTCTCATGCCATGGCGCACGGTCGAGGAGAATGTGCCGCTCGGAGCGGAGTTTCGTAGTGAAGAACCCTCGGTTTATAAAAAAATCGGCCGGTTTTTTCTCGAGGTCGTGAAACTTTTGGATTTCGCCGGAGCGCGGCCCCATGAGCTTTCCGGCGGCATGAAACAGAAAGTCGCGATCGCCCGCGC
>CAMLCX010000388.1 GCA_946478635.1 uncultured Pseudomonadota bacterium | reverse complement strand
GAGATCATGCCGCCGGGCACTTGATGCAAATACTGCCCGTGGTCGTACTCGCGCGGCGCGCCGAGGGGATGGCCCTCTCGTTTGGCAATATAGGTAAAGTGATTTTCAACCGGCTTGATTGCTTCAAGATCGACGAGCGGCTTAAATCCGAGCGCGCTGGCATTGGACGCAATATTAAATATCGACGGCTGTGAGGAACCATTGGCGAGGGGCGGAATCGCGGTGTGCAGCGTCCTAAGGCCGAGCTTGATCGCTTCGAGATAATTAAACGGCGCCAACCCGTTGTTGCAGTGCGCGTGAAACTCGAGCGGAACGTGTCCGACATTTTTCTGAATCAGTGAAATCAAGGCGCGTGCTCGATCGGGCGTCAGCAATCCGCCCACGTCCTTGAAGCAAATGCGATACGGCTTGATCGCCGCGGCTTGGCGCGCCCTCTCGGCATAGTACTCGTCGGTGTGGCGCGGTGAGACTGAATAAATGATGTTGATGACGACATCCATGCCCAATTTTTTGAGCGTGTCGATCTCGACCGCCGCGGCTTCATAGTCGTTCCACGGATCCGAAGAGCGCGTGAGCGTGATGCCGTGCGCGATCACGCGCTCGATCATCAGCAAGCGCACCGAGCGCGGTATTTTCTCGAATCCCGTGGCCAGCCCACCGTGATAACGCAGCCGGGTGCGGCGGAATTTCTTCGCGCCCATCGCCATCCAGTCCCACGGATTTTCCTTGTGCTCGCGGACCATTTTGATGTAACCGGCGAAGCCGAAAAACTCCATGGATTCGAAACCGCATCGATCCATCTGTTCGGCGATGGCCAGCATCGCTCCGGTTTTCATCCCGAGCGCCCACAGGCTCAGCTGGCCGTCGCGCAGCGTCGTGTCAATAATGCGGATTTCGTTCATAACTAACGACACTCTGTTGATCAAGGTGCGGCCCTGGAGGAACGAAGGCAACGGCGCGAATGTTTCACTTAAGTCTCACCGCCCGGCACGATGTTCAACCTTTTCGCTGCCGACCTCATGGGCAACTCGCCCCGCTCGCATTTTCAAGGCACAACTGCTTTGCCTTCGTTCCGTAAGGGTTGCAGCTCGATCGCAGCATTACCGCCCGTAATCAGGCCTAGCTTTGAGGAGCTTCCATCAGGCGGCCCTCCCGTGCTCGACGTAATGAATAACCGTCAGGGCCAAGGCAACGGTTACTGCATCCACCTGATCGTCGAGCAAAAAATGATCTCGGCCGATCTCAGCCAAAGTCAAGCCGTCCGGAACAATCAAGTCCGACAACAAGGAAAGCCCATCATTGGGTCCGTGCGCGCGCAAATCCGCGTAGCCACTGCGCGCCAACATCGAGATGCTTCCGGTTAGCGGAATGCCGATATAATTGACCACGAGCAAATGCCGCGGGATCCGGACGTTGTTAAAGCGTTGGCGGCTGCGCGACGTGCTCAAGCTTTCCACACCGGCCACGTCGACTTTACCAATCAGATCTTCCAATTGGGCTAGCCGCTGATCCGCCAGTGGGCTGCCTTGCAGCGTCCCGGAGATATTCACCCAAGCGGCGACTCCCCGCGTTTCATCGGGTCCCATGCGGGTGAGTGCGTGCGCAACCTCTGCTCCGGACTTGCTCACGCTCACCAGAATCAAGCGGCGACCGGTCCGGGAGCGCGACTGAATCGCGGCGGCCACGATCTCTGCATTCGCTTCGATCGCCCCGTCCTCGATCGTTTCGACAAAATACTGCGCGAAACCGGCGAACTTTAATGCAGCGCGCGCAGCGGCAAGATCCGCGCCGGTGATTGTATGGCGCTTATAAAGATAACCGGGGACAAACACCACTTCGTACTTCTCGGCCGATGCGGGTAAATGGATGCGGCCTTCAGCTAAATCCTTGCGCGATTTCTCGTACGCCTGACTATAGGCCACGCGAAAATCGCGATTGTCGGGGATGCGCGAAATTTGGTCGGCGAAATACAGCGCCGCAAAATCCACCGAAAATTCGTCGCTCAATTGTTTGAGCTGCCCGCGATCCGGTAGACCGTTATAGCCGTTTCGATAAATGCGATCGATGCGCTGATCGAGCACCGCATCACTGCGCTTGCCGGCAAGGTAGTTGGTAAGATAATAACGTGCCGCTTCCGAGTCGACGCGGCTATCAATCGTCTGCCCACCGACACGGCCATGAACAGGCAGTCCGGCGCACGCGGCCAAGGCCGATAACACGACCAGCGCCGCAGTGAATGTGACGGCGTTAAGATTCATCGCGGAAATTGCGCAAGCGCCGGAATGCTGATCGGATCGGCGGGGTCGCTTCCGGCCAATAATTCCTCGCCGTCTAAATAACCGTCCAGGTCTCGATCCAGCGCACTGCGCCGGCCGTCGCCCGGCGGCACACAGGTAAAAGTTATCGGCTCGCCGCTCTGCCGGTAATGGCCGAGCAGAGCTTCTAGATCGAGCGGTGATTGGTCGCGCCGATCGCCGTGATAGACACCGTCGCGGTACAACCACCCTCGCTGCAACGGACCATCCCAACCGCGCGCAGTCAGATCACAGTCGCCGGCACTGGATCGCTCCGTCAAAATATCGAGCAATCTGAGATCATCCGCCTGTGCTTTAGGCACAATCGTCACCTGGCGCCCGACCGCAGGCGCCATGCCCGTATCGAAGGCCATGATATAGTGGTGCAATTGGCGGCGGATCACATCCTTCTCTTGTTCGTTCTTGCCGGGGAAAACGAATCCCTCCATGCGCAAAAAATTCAACACGGTATCGAATGTCCCGTCGTGGATGAGGCCAAATCCCGAGACTTGCGGCCCCGCTGCATTGAACCGACCGATCTTGTCGTACACGTTGCGCAAGTGCGCGCTCTTCATATCGCGGCCAACCCGCGTATGTTCAAAGTTGACCAACCGATTTGTTCCCGCCGGTAGGCTATGGCAGCCGACGCAGTTTTCCACGCCGGACGCAGACAAAAATGGGCCGGTAAAAAACTCAAAACCGGCGCGCTCCTCAGCCTCCATCTGCCGATCGAGCCTTTGGTTGGGATTGGGCGGGTAGCGGATCGTCAACACGAAATGCGCGAAAGCCTCCATCGCCGTGGGGGATAGCTCTTCGGAGCGTCCAAGCAAATCGATGAAAGCGGGGTTGAAATCTTTGAAGCTCGCCACGTCATCGCCCGGCGCGTGCGGAAGACCGAAGCGGTCGCCACGCCAATGAAAAGGCGCCGTGCCCGCCAAGCCGCGGAGACTTTGCGTGGCCATCGGCCCCTTAAGCGGGTGCAAAGACTGCCGCGGCTCCAACAGCCCGGTGTTTTTGATTTTTACGGGATAGTCGATGCGCGGCCCCGCCGGGGCGCCCAGATCCCAAGCCAACCCATCGGTATCGGCGAACACATGGCAAGTGGCGCAGGAAAGATCACCGTGGCGCGACGTGGCCGTCGCATCATAAAAGAACCGCCGTCCTTCCTTCACACGTATCGGCGTCGGGTTATGGCGCAAAGGTACGGTGGCGGCTACTTGCCGCGCGCGCAAATCGACAACCGAGATCGTTGCGTCGAGATGGTTCAAAACATAGAGCCGCTGTCGACGCGAGTCGAGGGCCAAGCCGCCCGGGCCAAAACCCACGGCAATTCGATCCATCACCCGCCCGTCGCGATCGAGCACGCCGATTTTTTGCGAGCCGAAGGCAGCAACGTAGGCGGCGCTGCCGTCCTTTTGAAATACAAAGTCCACCGGCTGAGCCAAACTGAGGGCTTGTTCGGCTGGTGAGATGGTCGCACGGTTGCGATCGACGTGCGGATTCAAATCGATCGCGCGGACATTGTGCTTGCCGTCTCGCACGGGAAATATTCGGGTGATGCGACTTTGCGCAAATTTTCCCTGCAGGCGCGGCTCATAGGGCACGAAGTTAAACGCTTCGGTGTTCGACACCCAGACTTCGCCGCTGCCGGGTTGCACCGCGATATTGAAAAGAACCGTCCCCACGCTGCTGATCGACTCCAGCACTCTCGGCCTTTCCGCGGCTGCGTCGATCACAAAGACATCGTAATCCGGCAAGTCAAAAGGAATGGCGGCGCTCCAATCGCGGTTCAGATCATCCTGCCAACGGCCTTGGACGCGGCGTACAATCGGTCCCTGCTTGGGAACCGCGCCGTACGGAATTTTATCGAGATAGACTTGTTCGGCCCGGCCCAGGCGAACCGCATCTTCTCCGGACACCGTCGTGGTTCCATTGCCGGAAAGATAAATGGCGGCATAAACCTGGCGACCATCGGCAGATGCCGCCAGAGCCCTCGGCTTGCTGCCGAACAGCGTCAAAATCTTCGGCGGCGCCTTTGGCAGCGTCGCATCGAAAACCCACACTCGAGCTCGCCCGATTCCAGGCGTGAGAGTATCGCCCCGATACGCGGCGGCGACAAAAACTCGATTTTGTCCTGGACCCGCTATGACGATCCCGCGCGGCTCGTCACCCACTTGCAGCGTATGCTCCAACCGCGGCCGCGTCGGATCACTGATATCGACCACGCTGACCGAATCGGAGAGGTGATTGACGATCCAGGCTTGATTGCCGCGCAAAGCAATCGCCACCGGCCGCAGTCCCACGCCGGTTTCGCCGACGGAATGCAGTTGTCCACCTTGAGTATCGAAAATTTCCAAACGATCGTCGGCCGTGTTGAGAGCGTAGAGATAACGACCATCGGAAGAAAGTGCCAAAGGCCGCACCGGTTCGGTTTCAAAATTCGTGAAGCCTTCGGAGCGAAGCGTCGAGAACACCGGCGGTTGAACCACAACTCCACCGCCCTGCGAACTGCATCCTGAAAAGTTTAATGCCGTAAGGACAATGAGAGTCGAAAGTAACGTGTGGGAAAGAGCAACAAGCATCTCGACCAATGGTTAGCACAAATTTCCCGTTTCAGTCGAGCAGGAATCCGCACTCCCGTCGGTCCGGCGAAGGTGGAGATTCCATCGCGCTCAAAAAACTGAGGTGAGACCATCGGTGATAATGAGCCCCGGATTATTCATGCTACGAGGAAAGCTGACGACACTCTGTTGATCGAGGTGTGACC
>CAMLCX010000387.1 GCA_946478635.1 uncultured Pseudomonadota bacterium | reverse complement strand
CCATAATCCGTTGATAAGCAGCTGAACATCTACCCCAACAGCCGGCACAGATCCCACTCAGCGGGGGCGAGGGTGGCGGGGCAACTTCGCCTCAACAATGATCTCTACGCAGCTCCCTCAGCGCGTTTCAATCGCTATCCAAACGCGTTTGAGGCAAAGCGCCCGGTTGCCCACTGCATGAGCGGGCGGTGCGGACACCGCGGTGAGAGTCACGATGCACCTTCTCAGGTGCTGCTGGAAAACTCCACCAACTGGCTTCTCGCCTCACGGTAACCGATCAGTCCTTCGGTGATTTTCAGAAACGTCATGCGCGCATGCGAGACCACCTTGCCGGCTACCCCAATCAAATGAAACCTCAACGCCTTCATCCGCACCGGCCAAAAGTTGTCCGGTAAAGCCTTGCGCTTCATAATCGCTATCACGTTGTAACAAAGACAGTTGAGCCGCCACCACGCCGCGTTGGCGTAAAATCTCCCGCACGGCATCACCCCTCCCGCTAGATCGTTCTTCAATACATCATGGACCTTCTCCACGCTCCCGCACCGCTCGCGCTGCCAGCGCAACAACTCCCCACCCTCCATCTCCCAACGGTTGGTGACCACAGCGTAGTAGTGATAGCTGTTGCCGTCAGAAAACAGCTCGGCTTGCCAGGGCCTGACTCGGATCGCTAAATAGCGGTCCGGTTTCATGTCCTTTTTCATCGATGCCGCCGAGGGTATAAACTCAACCTCCGCCCACTCTTTTCTCCCTTCGATCCATCCCTTCTCGGTCAGTGTTCTCAACGGCTTCCATGCCGATTCCGATAAAGAGAGGATCTTTCCCCTCAAGACCTCGCTCACATCGGCGCTGATGGCAAAATAGACCGGAATCTGCTTGCCGTGATGCTCTACCCCATCACGCAACTTATCTAATAGCTTGTGTTGGTATGCCGCGCTGTCGGAACGAAAGTAGATGGCCTCCACGCTCTGCGGCAGTGCCCTGGTCGCTCGCAAAAACGAAGTAAGACAATCCATCCCCGCCGGCACATTGCCATCGCGAAACTCATCAGACAAAATCAAGTCCTGCTCCACCCAATAGTTGATCACCGGCTGATAACCGCGCTCGCCCAAATACGTCACGCGGCTCTGTTCTTTGTGGCTCTCAACCACCGTGGCGTCCTGGTCGATGGTGGCCTGTCGGGGTTCTTCCCTTCGGCTCGCCTTTAACACCACCTCCCGATGGACTTCCCACAGCCCAGCCAGCGGCGCGCTCTCCCTGGGTATAAAAGCTCCCTGTTCGGGCTTGGTCTCCAACAACTTCTCATTGTGAAAACCGTAGAGAAAAAACCGCACCGCTTCGGCCGACGGCATCTCGCCCACCAACAGCTTTAACCCAGCATCGGAGCGCAGCCGCTCGATATCTTCCAAGCAATCCCCGCCGGCCGCCATCAGCGCAATCACACTTTGCACATACTCCGACTCGCTGTAACCTCGTTGACGCCGCTTAATGCGAACATGTTGCTTGATCAAACGGGCTAATCCTAACGCTTCACAGGTCTCCATCACCAACGGCAGCCCGCTATACGAGGTCAGCGCTTCTCCCGCTTCATCTTCGATCAGCTTAAACGGCAACAAACCTTCTCTTTCGGCCATCCCTTTCACCTCCTCGGTGATTCCTGATGGCGCATCTTACCACTAAAACTCCTTGCCCAATCTGAGAAATTCACAAACACGAAAAATTTATCTACGGATTAAGGTACTACGCCTCTACTACCAGTCCTTTCTTTCCTGTTTGTCAAGCCTGACACACGTGCGACGCCACACGTGCGACGCCCGTGCGACGCGTGCGACCCCACACGCCGCCGTGCACGCCGTGCGACCCACGCCGCGGCGCGGCTCGCTTTCGACGTGAATCTCAAACTAGGCCGGCGCGGGGACGGGCTTCACGCGCCAGATATCGCGCGCGTACTCGGAAATCGTTCTGTCGCTGGAGAACTTTCCCATGCGCGCCACGTTGGCGATGGCCATGCGGGTCCAGCGCTCCTGGTCGAAATAGGCGAGGGACACTTTTCCCTGGCAGTCCACGTAGGCGGCAAAATCGGCCAGCACCATGAATGGATCGCCGCGCTCCAGCAGTGAGTCGACGATTGGCTGGAAGAGCCCGGGCTGCGTCGGACAAAAGAAGTTGCCGATGATCCTATCGATGACTTCCTTGAGCGCCGGCACGGCTTCATAGTGATCGCGCGGATGGTATCCGTTGCGCTTGGCGACGCGCACCTCTTCCGCCGTCAGGCCAAAGATAAAGATATTGTCTTGACCGACCTCCTCGAGAATCTCAACGTTCGCGCCGTCGAGGGTGCCGATCGTCAACGCTCCGTTCAGCGCGAACTTCATATTGCCGGTGCCCGACGCTTCGCTTCCGGCCGTGGAGATCTGCTCGGACAGATCGGCCGCCGGAATAATCTTCTCCGCCAGAGAAACACCGTAATTAGGAATGAACACGACTTTCAAAAACGCCTCCGCATCGGCGTCATGATTGATGCGATCGGCGACTGCGTTAATCAGGCGAATGATCAGCTTTGCGGTGAAATAGGCCGGCGCCGCCTTCCCCGCGAAAATCACGGTGCGCGGCACGAAGGCCTCCCCGGCCTTGATCCGATTATAAAGATGGATCAGATGGAGCACGTTCAAAAGTTGTCGCTTGTATTCGTGAATCCTTTTGATCTGGCAATCAAAAATCGAGTTGAAGCGAGCTTCAACGCCGGTTCGCGCGCGAATCAGCGCCGCCAAGGAAGCCTTATTGGCCGCCTTGACCTGGCACCATCGGGCGCGAAAATCCGCATCGTCCGCGAGCGGCAGGAGACCCTCCAACTCACCCAGGTTGGTGATCCAACCGTCGCCGAGGCGGTCGCTGATGAGCTTGGCAAGCCGCGGGTTACACAAACGGAGCCAGCGGCGCTGCGTGATGCCATTGGTCCTATTGCTAAAGCGTTCCGGAAACATCTCGAAGAAATCACGGAACAGGTCCTGTTCGAGTATTTTGGTGTGGAGCGCGGAGACGCCGTTGACGGAATGGCTGCCGGCAATCGCCAGGTGCGACATGCGCACTTTCTTTTCCGCGCCCTCCTCGATCAAAGACATCCGCTGCAAGCGGCCCTCATCCCCGGGAAAGCGGCGCTCCACCGCCTGTAAAAATTGCCGGTTGATCTGATAAATGATGTCCAATAGACGCGGCAGCACTTTTTCCATCAGGTCCGCCGGCCAGTACTCCAGAGCCTCGGGCAGAACCGTATGGTTGGTGTAGGCGAAGGTCTCAGTCGTCAACTGCCAGGCCTCGTCCCATACCAGCCCGTGCTCATCGATCAAAAGACGCATCATCTCGGCGATCGCAAGCGACGGATGGGTGTCGTTGAGCTGGATGGCGACCTTTTCCGGCAGCAGGTCGAAAGTCTGGTGCGTCTTCAGATAACGCGCGAGTATGTCCTGTAGAGTTGCCGAAACGAAGAAGTACTCCTGCTTCAGGCGCAGCTCTTTGCCGGCGGAAAAACTGTCGTTGGGGTACAAAATTTTGGAAATAGTTTCGGTCTTGTCCCGGTCTTCGACGGCGCGCAAATAATCACCGTGGTTGAAGTAGTCGAGATCGAATTCGCGGGTCGATTTTGCCGACCACAAGCGCAGATTGTTCGCCGTGCGATTGCCGTATCCCGGTACGGGAAAATCATAGGCCAGGGCAATAATATTTTCGGTCTCGATCCACTCAGCAGGAGATTCAGTTTCATTCCCGCGGTAAACCACGCGGCCGTAAAGTTTCACCAGGTAAATGATCCCTGGTCTGGGGATCTCCCACACGTTGCCGTAGCGCAGCCAGTTGTCGGGAGTTTCGACCTGGGCGCCGTCGCTGATATGCTGAAAAAAACTGCCGTACTCGTAACGGATGCCGTAGCCGTAGGCCGGCAGCTGAAGCGTCGCCAGCGAATCGAGAAAGCAGGCGGCCAACCGCCCCAGGCCGCCGTTGCCAAGCCCGGCGTCCCATTCCGACTCGCGCAGGTCTTCAAGCGTATAGCCAAGCTCATGCAGAGCCTGGGCGGCTTCATCAAAGCGCTGCAGATTGATCAGATTATTTCCCAGCAGACGACCGAGTAAGAATTCCAAAGACAGATAATAGACGCGCTTGGCATCGGCTTTGTAATAGGCTTGCTGGGTGCGCAGCCAGCGGCCAACGAGTTCATCGCGTATCGCCAGCGCCAGGCTGCTGTACGAACCATAGGGCGTTTCCGTATAGCGGTCCTGAGCGAGGGAGTGGGTCAGATGATCCTGAAAGGATTGCTTGAATTTACGTAGCCACTCGTAGGGGTCGCGGTCGTTTTGATCATTCATAAATCACTACGCCGAGGCCGAGCGCGGCCGCGCCGCAACCCAATCTCGAAAATCTCCCGCAAAGCATGTCCTGAGCAAAGTCGAAGGGCGCGCCGACGCCGCAAAGGCGGAAAAAAACCGGATAAGAAATATTTGATAAAAATTTTTATCATTCCGCTCGCACTTGGCGACTTTGCGTCCCTTCGATAAAACTCAGGACATGCTTAGCGAGAGCAATTTCCCACTCCGAGTGCTTTCAACTTGCGGAACACAAACCTGGATACCCGCGTGCGCGGCAATGACGAATCGCGGGGAAAACTTGCGGAGGGAAGTCCCTCCATTTTCATTCTCTGCGGGCGTGCGTAAGATCATGGACCACTTCGCGGTGAGTCCTATTGTTTTCCGTTTTGGTTGCGGCCGCAATGCAACCAATGAAGATAGCATCGGCAAGGCTATTTACCCCATATCCGAGAATCCAGTTGCGCGAGAATGGGAATCTCGCGACGGCTACTTTGGCCAGGCGCCGTGCCGGCGCGCCGTCTTCGATGAGGAACGGACCGTAATCTGGTGCATTTTGGTGACGGGTTGTTCATTTGCGGTCCAATTTTTTCGGTCTCCGCCTCTCCGTCTGGTCTTTTACCCCGTTTAGCGGGGATTTACCAATAGCGGCGCAGTGGCACAAAAACTGCGTCATTACCACTGCCGCCACAGCGTATAGGACTATAAATGCATG
>CAMLCX010000386.1 GCA_946478635.1 uncultured Pseudomonadota bacterium | reverse complement strand
TGGGCGGACTTCGTCGTCAAGTCTACCGACTTCGTTGTTTTGTCGATGCCTGAGGTCGCAGGCCTACCGTTCGTGATCACGGGCCTGGTAATGGCCGGCGGTTTGGCAGCAGCCCTCTCGACGGCAGATGGCCTCTTGTTGACCATCGCCAATGCTTTCTCCCATGACTTGTACTACAACGTCATCGACCCCACCGCCTCACTGACCAAACGGCTCACGATCACAAAGATACTGCTGGTTGTAACGGCCCTAGTGGCTGCTTGGGTCGCCACGTTCCGTATCGCCATCATCGTCGAGTTGGTGGCGTGGGCGTTCAGTTTGGCCGGCGCATCGTTCTTTCCAGCCCTAGTCATGGGTATATGGTGGAAGCGAGCAAACAAGACCGGAGCCTGCCTAGGCATGATCGCCGGATTAGCCGTAACCGCGTACTATATGATCGGCAGCCGGTTCTACGGGGTCTCCTGGTTCGGCACCCAGACCATCGCTTCGGCGGTTTTCGGATTGCCGGTGGGCTTCCTCGTCATCTGGTTCGTGTCGCTGATGACCGAAGCGCCGCCAAAGGAAGTGCAGGATTTAGTCGCCAGCGTTCGTTATCCCAAATCCGGCCAATCCTATAAGGGCGATCCCCTCGGACGCGACATACCTGCGGGCGCGCACTGAGGCTGAATCCATTTGAGAGGACGGGAAGAACAGTCTCCTCGTCCTCTCAGTCGCTGCATGTGATCGATCCGCTGTCGCAGATTTTGTTCGTGACCCGTTTTCTCTGCTTCATGGCGTTGTTTTACCTCGCTCTCCACAAAATTGTCGCGCGCTTGAGCCGAAAGCCCAAGAGCAAGTTACTCTGGTTTTTCGCCGTGCTCACAGCGCCGCTGATGCGACCTGTGCGCGGCTGGATTATGCCCGGCGCATCCGAAGAACAGCTACTCTCGAGGGCGCTGCTCTTCTATGGCCTTCTGTGGATTTGCCTGGCCGTGCTCGGCCGAATTATTGCCATCGTACGTTAAGCGACAGCATTCATAAATAACCGAATTGCATAAACGGCGATTGCTGCCACAGGCTGCCGTCAGAAGCCCGATTGCCTCGGTTCTCCAGCCGTTAAGAGTGGTTCTGTTATGGCGAATCAAAAATCTTCGCAACCCGAATTCAGTCTAACGCAACCGGTCAAAAACCTGGTCAAGCGCGCGCCGGTATTCGTTGCCGCCAGCGCAACGGTCGCCGAAGCCGCCCAACAGATGCAACGCGCGCGCATCGGTTCAGTTTTGGTTGCCGCGGAGCCGCCAGGCATCCTTACCGACCGCGACCTTCGCGGGCGTGTTCTAGCGGCAAGCATGGCGCCCGAAACCGCCGTGACTCAGGTTATGACCCGGCCGCTCATAACCATCGACTCGGACGCGCCGGTTTTCAGCGCTCTCCGGCTGATGATCGACGAGAACATTCACCACCTGCCCTTGGTCGAGGAAGGAAAGATTATCGGCGTCATCAGCGCGACCGATCTTTTAGTCCAGCAGGCAAACCATCCGATCTACTTGCGCGGTGTCATCGATCGACTCCAAGATGCGCCGGCGATCAGCAATTATGCCGCTCGGATCGCGGCTTTGGCAAAGACACTCGCTGACGGCGGCCTGGGCGCGCTACAAATCAGCCAGATCGTCTCCGGCCTTAACGATGCTTTGGTTAAGCGGCTGGTGCAGCTTTCTGAGCAAGCGCTCGGGCAGGCGCCGACGGCTTATGCGTGGATCGTCTTCGGCTCCGAGGGACGCCTGGAGCAAACGTTGCTCACCGATCAGGATAATGGGCTGATCTTTGCCGGGGCTACAGCCGAACACCATTCCTATTTTGGCGCATTGGCAAAGCGCGTCGTCGATGGCTTGATCCAAGCCGGATTTCCGCCCTGTCCAGGCGGCTTCATGGCCACCAACTGGTGCAAACCGCTCGCCGAATGGCGCGAACTTTTTAACAAATGGATCCGGCTACCGGAGCCGCAGGCGCTGCTCGATGCCGCGATCTTTTTCGATTTTCGCGCGGTGGCGGGCAGCCTCTCCTTGGAGCCATTGGAAGAAATCATTACCTCCGCCCAAAACGAAAAACGATTTCTCGCCCATATGTTAAACGGCGCCCTCGCTTTCCAGCCACCACTCGGCTTCTTTAATCGGCTAAGAAGCGAAAACGGCAAGATCGATCTCAAAAAGGGTGGCATCGCGCCGATCGTCGGGTTGGCGCGCGTCGCCGCTCTGGCAGCGGGCTCGCGCGAACGCTCGACGCTCGAGCGCCTGCGCGTCGCCGCAACCGCCAGTTCGGTTATCGATCGCGACAGCGCCGAAGCTCTGGCCGAGATAATGCCGTTTCTTTTGCGCGCGCGCCTGCGCGCTCAACTTGCAGCCTGCCAAAACCATCAACCGCTCGATAACTCCATCCTCTTGACGGACATTTCTAGAGTGGAACGCCGGCACTTGAGAGAATATTTCATTTTCGTGAAACAGCTTCAGGAAAATCTCAGAGCGATCTGGCGTCTCAATGCCCTCAATTAGTTTCTCCAATCGATTCGAGCCGTAATTGCCACATGATCCGATGGTTGTTCGGCCGAGGGCAAGATGGTGCGATTGTCGATGGCGATGATCTCGACGGGTTCGGACCACAAGGCCGACGAGTGAAAAATGTAGTCGATCATCCGCGCCTCCCCGTTCACGTTGCAACTCGCCGCACTCGACAGACCATTGTGCGAATATTCAAATCCAGCCTGCCGGATCATCGCGATCAGAGCGCTGTCCGGGATAACGTTGAGATCGCCTGCAAGGATCCAAGCGTCCGCCGATCCGGCGGATTTATCGTATTCGGAGAGTAATTGGCGCGCTTGCCGATAACCTCGCTGCAATTCCGCAGCGGCGCCGGGCGGCTCCCACAGCAAATGAGTATTGATGACACCGAGGAGCCGGTCCGCGGCACGGAATAATGCGATGAGCGCAAGGTAACCGGAATCCGCCTCCCCCGCTTGAGCATCGGCGTAGTATAATCGTGTCGCATTAACCGGCTCGAACTTCTCCTTGCGATAAAATATCGCGACTCCGTCGGGCCTGCGCGCGGATTTGCGCGCGTAATGAACGCCGTAGCCCGATGCCGCAAGTGAAGTGCCGAGCGTCGCGAACACATCGGACTCGACTTCCTGGAGACAAAGAAGATCCGCCTTCAACAGCGAAATATATTGCGCCAAAGCCGGGACCCGCCATGCCGGATTCAGCACCATCGCCGGCGAGCGGCGATACCAGGCGCGATTGACATAGGCGCTCGCCAGAAGATTATAAGTCACGACCGCAAACAAGATGGTCCCTTCACTGAAGCGAAGCGTTTCTGCTCTTGGCAGGTATAGCTGTCTCGTGTTTCGAGGGTCAAGAGATCAGCGGAATCGGTCTTACTAGATGAGCCACGAGCAAAAAAAGAGGGACGAAAGCAGCTTCCGTCCCTCTTTGAGGTTTAGTCTACGACACTTTGACTACAGGAACTTTCCCACAAGAAACTGATTGATCTCCTCAGAACCTTTTATCGGCTTGCCGTCGATTACGAGCACGGGCACGGTTTTGCCGCCGGTCAGCGCGATCAGCTCGCTTTCATAGCCGGGATTTTCCCGGATGTTTTTCTTGATGATTTTGTCTTCGCAATGAAGATTGATCATACAGTTCAGCACGCTCTGGGAAAAACCGCATTCGTTGTAGAAGTAGAGTTCCAACGCCATATTATCCCTTGTTCACCTTCTGGGCTTCGGCCAGGAGATCCTTGGGATTGCGCTCGCCGCCGGGCGTCACCGAAACCGCATAACGAACGACTCCCTGTTTGTCGATGATGACCGTGGCTCGATCGGTAATCCCCTTGTCCTCGAGATAGACACCGTATTTCTTTGCCACTTCGCCCTTGGGATGGAAATCCTGTAGCAGAGGGAATGAAATGCCGCCCAGCGATTTCGCCCAATTGTCGTGGGAAAATCTGCTGTCGACGCTGACACCCAAAACTTGAGTGTCGCAGGCCTTGAACTCGTTTCTTAACGCTTCGAGTCCAGGCACCTCCTTGCTTCAAGTCGGTGTCCAATCCAGGGGATAGAACACCAACATGACGTTCTTTTGCCCCTTGAACTGGCCCAGGCCAAACTTGGTTCCCGCCAAGTGACTGGCAAGCTCGAAGTCCGGCGCTTGTTTGCCGACTTCAATCATCGTGATTTCTCCTCTTTGAAAATTTGAACGTTCGGACGAACGCTCAATTTTTAGTATAGAGGCTGAACCGGGGAATTCAATGTAGCGGGGAATTTATACGCGTTTGGCTCGTGCGCAAGCCGGCGCACAGCCAGCAAGCGGAAGAGCGCGGTTTATCGACCGCGCCTTCCGCTTGCCGAGTTAAGGGTTACCGAGGGACAGAGGCCGCTTCTATTTCGCGGCGGCCAGGGCGGCGTCGTAATTGGGGTGCTCGCCGATGCTACCGACGTACTCGACGTGCTTGAGTTTGTTGTCCGGACCGACGACGAAGACCGCGCGCGCGAGCACGCGGTCGAGCGGGCCTCCGGAAATCAGCAAACCGTAATTTTTACCGAAGGAGGCTTCGCGGTGATCACTGGCAGTAATCACCTTATCGACGTTAGCCGCGCCGCACCAGCGCTTCTGCGCAAACGGCAGATCCATGCTGACGACAACGACCTCGACGCCGGGAAGCTTGCTCGCCTCCTCATTAAAACGTTTCGCTTCGAGATCGCATACCGGCGTATCGAGAGAGGGCACGGTCGCGATGATTCGCGTCTTTCCGGCGCCGCTCGCCAACGTGTAGTCGCTCATGTCGGCGCTCTTTTGCACTTTGAATTCCGGCGCGCTTTGGCCGGCTTTCACTTCATTGCCTAAAAGCGTCAACGTCGTATCTTTGAATTTGACTGTAGCCATGATCCCTCCTGTTTGAGATAGTGCGACCTTTTTAACACTACGTGATGAACTATCAAGAGCGCCAAAGCCGTCGCAGCAGTAAGCTGTAACAGATAAATGGCGTCTACCGTTCATGGTTCCCTTCGGCTTGGCTCAGGACAGGCTGCCTCACCACGAACGGTTTTTCCTTTCTCCGTTCGCCCTG
>CAMLCX010000385.1 GCA_946478635.1 uncultured Pseudomonadota bacterium | reverse complement strand
ACGGCGCTTGGGCTTGAGCGCCGGCGGCGACGCAGACAAACAAAAGACAACAGGTTAGCTGTGTGAGTTTTATCATGGGATTAGCCGTTGGTGGTGAGTTTCCACTATTGCCCCCGTCACTCAGCTCGAAAACCCTATCAAAACAGGGCTGCCCTCGGCAATCAACGGCATTGCGCGCCAATTGCCCCTGGGCCGCGTCCTAATGAATCCTGAAAAAGAGGCAAATTGTCGGCGATCGTTAGACCAGGTGATGCAAAAATTAGGTTAATTTATTTATGCAGGCCGGACCCTCAGGATCATGGTCCGAACCGCGTCGGTGTCAGCGAAACGGCGCACGCGCAGATTATTAATTCGTACCTCGCTGCGCACCGCGAGAGTTGTGGAGGTTATCATAAAGATTTAAAGATGTATTGGTAAACATTATTCGCCGCTTTTAGATTGTCGAGGAACCAAAGTATTATGAGTAACCAAAGCAACGCCGTGAGAAAGTTCAAACCACGATAGGAGACACGTTGTGACTGACGAGAACAAGTGCCCGTTCAACCACACTGCCGGCGGCGGTACGTCGAACCGTGACTGGTGGCCAAACCAGTTGCGGCTGGACATCCTGCACCAGCATTCCTCCAAGTCCAATCCGATGGGCGAGGGCTTCAACTACGTCGAGGAGTTCAAGCGCCTCGACCTTGCGGCGGTGAAGAAGGATCTCGCGGCTCTGATGACCGACTCGCAGGACTGGTGGCCGGCGGACTTCGGTCACTACGGGCCCTTGTTCATTCGCATGGCGTGGCACAGCGCCGGCACGTACCGCACCGGTGACGGTCGCGGTGGCGGCGGCAGGGGCCAGCAGCGCTTCGCGCCGCTCAACAGTTGGCCGGACAACGTCAGCCTGGACAAGGCGCGTCGCCTGCTCTGGCCGATCAAGCAGAAGTATGGTCGGAAGATTTCATGGGCCGATCTGATGATCCTCACCGGCAACGTCGCCCTGGAAACGATGGGATTCAAGACCTTCGGTTTCGGCGGCGGTCGTGAGGATGTCTGGGAGCCGGATCAGGACATTTACTGGGGTGCCGAGGGCAAGTGGCTGGACGACAAGCGCTACTCCGGCGACCGGGACCTCGAAAATCCACTCGGTGCCGTGCAGATGGGCCTGATTTACGTCAACCCGCAAGGCCCGAATGGCAACCCGGATCCGATCGCCGCGGCGCGGGATATCCGCGAGACCTTCGCTCGCATGGCGATGAACGACGAAGAGACGGTTGCGCTCATCGCCGGTGGTCACACCTTCGGCAAGACCCACGGCGCCGGCCCTGAGTCCCATGTGGGGCCTGAGCCGGAAGCGGCCGGCATCGAGGAGCAGGGCCTCGGCTGGAAGAGCAGCTTCGGCACCGGCAAAGGCGGTGACGCGATCACCAGCGGCCTAGAAGTCACCTGGACCACCACGCCGACGAAGTGGAGCAACAACTTCTTCTGGAACCTGTTCGGCTACGAATGGGAACTGACGAAGAGCCCGGCGGGTGCGCATCAGTGGGTCGCCAAGGGGGCCGGCGCGACGATTCCGCAAGCTTACGATTCCTCGAAGAAGCTCGTGCCGACGATGCTGACCACCGATCTCTCCCTGCGGTTCGACCCGGCTTACGAAAAGATCTCGAGGCGCTTCATGGAGAATCCGGATCAGTTCGCGGACGCCTTCGCCCGGGCGTGGTTCAAGCTGACGCACCGCGACATGGGCCCGCGCGCGCGCTATCTCGGCCCGGAGGTTCCTGCAGAAGAACTCATCTGGCAAGACCCCATCCCCGCGGTCAATCACAAGTTGATTGATGAGAAGGACATCGCCTCCCTCAAGGACAAGATCCTGGCTTCCGGCCTGTCCGTCTCGTCGCTGGTTTCGACCGCCTGGGCGTCAGCATCCACCTTCCGTGGCGGCGACAAGCGCGGCGGCGCGAACGGCGCGCGCATCCGCCTCGCCCCGCAGAAGGATTGGCAAGTCAACCAACCGGCTGAACTGGCGAAGGTGCTGAAGACGATGGAAGGGATCCAGAGCGAGTTCAACGGCGCACAGTCCGGCGGCAAGAAGGTCTCGCTCGCCGACCTGATCGTCCTAGCCGGTTGCGCGGGCGTCGAGCAAGCTGCGAAGAAGGCCGGTGCCGACGTGAAGGTTCCTTTCACGCCGGGACGCATGGACGCCTCGCAGGACCAAACCGACGTTGTCTCCTTTGCTCCGCTCGAACCGATCGCGGATGGCTTTCGCAACTACCTCAAGGGCAAGTACTCGATATCGCCAGAGGAGTTGCTGGTAGACAAGGCGCAATTGCTGACGCTGACGGCGCCGGAGATGACGGTTCTCATCGGCGGCATGCGTGTCCTGAAGACCAACTTCGGACAGTCCCAACACGGCGTCTTTACCAAGCGGCCGGAGGCGCTGACCAACGACTTCTTCGTGAACCTGCTCGACATGGGCACGGAGTGGAAAGCGGTCTCGGATGCCAAGGACGTGTTCGAAGGGCGCGATCGCAAGACGGGTCAAGTCAAGTGGACCGGCACGCGTGTCGATCTCATCTTCGGTTCGCACTCCCAACTCCGGGCCCTAGCCGAGGTGTATGGAAGTTCAGACGCGCAGGCGAAGTTTGTCCATGACTTTGTCGCGGCCTGGAACAAGGTCGTGAACCTGGATCGCTTTGACCTCGCCTGAATTTAGCGACGGAGTAGATTCGGGGCCAGGTCTTGCAACCACACATAATCGGACGGCAAGACCTCTCAACGTTAAAATTAGGGCTTCAAACCTTAAGCGGTGTGCAAAGTTGACCTGAGAGTGGCCATCAGCGTCCCGACATCTGCCACTCTCTCCAGCCCCAGAACTACATCTACACTGCGTTCCATGTCGTCCGGGCCGAGCTGGCTCCGCGCACAGTCACGGTACTTCGATAGCAGCTCGTCATCGGTCAGCGGCAGCGCGGGATCGCCGCGCGGGATGTCCACCGTGCGCTGTAGCTGCGCCCATCGGTCGTTCGGATCGTCACCGGATTGCCGACGAACTCGGTGTCCGGGCCGACGTCGGCGAGGCCGGGCCAGATGGGAACATCGGGAAAGGAAAGGTGAACTTTTTTTCTGGTCTCCACGATGTTGCGCTCTTCGAACTTACGATCTGTGAAAGTTTCCAACGTCACCTGGTGGTCCACCACCGCGGCGGCAATGCAGTAAGTCATGCTGAACTTGGCCTGGTAGGGCGTTGCCGGCTCGGGAAACCACTGAGTCTGGTGCTTGAGATCTATCGTTTCTTCCGCAGTGCGGCTATGGTTTCCGGGAGAGTGAGCATCAGCGTCAAAGGATTGATTGGCGAAGTCGTAAACCCGCATTCCTCATAGAACCGCTTCGCATTCTCGGAGAGCGCGTGAACCAGGATGGCCCGAACGCCGATAATATCCGCAGCTTGCAGGATTCGTAGGATGGCGTCACGCAGCAACGCGCGCCCCAGCCCCTGGCCCTGATAATCCTTATCGATTGCAAGCCGGCCCAGAACGACCACGGGCACAGGGTCCGGGATGTTGCGCCTTACGCGACCTGGCGCCGTTTCCCTTCCCACTGAACCGGCCGCCAGGCTGTAGTAACCGGCGACTCGCATCTTGTCGAGAACGACATAGGTGCTCGATGCACCGCTTTGCTGGTTTTGTAGTGCGCGCCGGCGTAGCCAATCGTTCAGTATCGGCTCGGCACAATCGAATTTCGCGACATCGTGCTCCGGTTGGAGTTTCTCCGGAGCGCTTCTAATCCCCGCAAGGCTTATCGGTCCCACGGTGCCGCGGACTGGAGCAGTCGTCGAAGCTTGGGATTGTCTTTCGGAGACTTATCGAGCGCCGCCATGAACCGTTTGAGCTTGTTTTCAGGGAGCGAAAAGTAAGTTTGATCCACCAGCAATGCCTGGGCCTCCCGACACGCGGCCTCCAGCATGAAGTCCGACCGGGTCCTGTCGAGCATCTCTGCGGCCTGGTCGATCAATTCCTTCTGCCGCCGGCTTGCCCGCAGGTTGATGATCTCGTTTCGCGTTTGTGTCTCGGCCATGAAAGCCACCCCTGCGCTAAACTAATGTCTTCGTTTACGGCGAATATAGCAAAGTTGTCTACACAACGTCAATACAACCCCGGGTCACAGCTTGAGGGTCAAACAGCTTGAGAACAGCTTGAGGGTCAAATCTTTACCTTTGACAAACATCCAAAGTCCTATCGCACGTGAATTCATCCCGCTTTGAGTTCTCGCTCCAACCGTTCCGCAAGCCATATCCGAGCAAGAGTCGTCGCGTCCGTCGTGCGCTGGCGAGCTAGCTTACTGAGCACCGCCTTCATGGCTGGCGGCAGACGCATATTCAGCTGCGCGGTATTGTCCTGGAAAATCGCTTCTCGAAGAACTTCGTCCAAATCGCTGTGATCCTCCACGACTTCGGATAAGCCGGTTTCCAGCCGATCAAATACATCGTGAGCTTTTGTCCAGCGAACGATCTCTTCGTCGGTCGACTTGGTGGTCAGGCGGGAAGATTTTTGTTTTGGCTTTCTCATTTCCGATACCTCCGATAGCGCCGCTTTTGAGCTTCGGTCATGCCGTTTATATGAAAAACTCTTACTCGATGGTCCGGTAAGACGCGATAGACAACATGGAGGGTGGCTCCGCTTAGATTTCTGCCGAGTAATTCGTAGACCTCCTCGAGCCCGCGTTGGCTCCGAATCTTCAAATACTCCCCCGCTAACAATTCGTAAAAGTCCTGCTTGGTGTGGCCATGCCGAAACGCCGAGTCGGTAAAGACGGCCTCCATCGGGCCGATAGTAGCAATTGCTATACGCTACCGCAAACTCGATCAACTCGATTTTCGGTCGAAGGTTTCCAACGGAAGGGGGCCGGCTTTGCGCGCTGTTTCGAGGATCAATAGTCGAAGGTACGCCGGCGCTTTGCGATAGCGCTCGAGGCCGCGATCAATCTACGCTTCGGGGTCTACCATCGGGCCTTTACATCTCGACAATTCAGACAGCATCTACATGGCAGAGCAGCCCTTCGGCATGAACTCGCGGGTGACGCGGCATCGCTCGTCACTATCGAAAAGTTACTAGATTTA
>CAMLCX010000384.1 GCA_946478635.1 uncultured Pseudomonadota bacterium | reverse complement strand
CGTCCCTGGTCCTCGCTGCTCATTCGCGATTATCGCCTGATCTTCACGACGATTCTTTGCGGCAACACGGCGAACCACATGCGCAACGTGGCGAGCCTCTACCAGGTCTACCAGCTCTCCGGCTCGTCGATTCAGCTCGGATTCGCCGGTTTCTTCCAGGCGATGCCGTTTATCTTCTTTGGCTTGTTCGGCGGCGTGCTCGCCGACAGTCTCAATCGCAAACGACTCATCTACATCACCCACACGCTCAATGTTTTGCCCGGTCTCGCGCTAGGGATTTTAACTGTAACCGGAGCCATCCAGGTGTGGCACGTCAACGTATTGAGCGTCTTGGCCGGCGCTCTCCAGGTGCTCGGCGGCCCGGCGCGCCAGGCCATCATTCCAAGCCTGGTACCGCAGTCGCACCTCCTCAATGCGGTGACGATGACGAGTCTCATGATGCAGGGCACGCAGCTCACGGCGCCGGTCATCGCCGGATTCTTGATCGATTTCTTCGGCGTCGGCGTCTCCTACTTCACCGACGCCGCATTGCTCTTGCCGTCGGTCGCGTCTGTGTTATTCATCCGCGCTTCCGGCCAGCCCCAGGGACAACGCCGGCAGATTTCCTGGCGCAGCCTCATTGAAGGGTTCGAATTCCTCTGGCATACGCGCATCATCCTTTCTCTTTTTATCCTCGACTTCTTCGCCGTCTTGTTTGGATTTTATCGCCCCATTCTGCCGATCTTTGCCGACACGATTTACAGCGTCGGCGCGCGCGGCCTCGGCATGCTTTACGCCGCTCCGGCGATCGGCGCTTTAATCGGCTCGGGCTTTGTGCTCACCGCCGGTAATATCGAGCGCAAAGGCGCTCTTTCGATCATCGCCACGCTCGGGTTCGCCCTGAGCTTGGGATTTCTCGGTTTGGCGCCATGGTTCTGGCTGGGCCTTCTCGCCCTGGGGATGCTGGGCATCAGCGATGCCGTCAGCGTTGCGGTGCGCCGTACGGTCGTCCAAGTGCTGGCCCCCGACGACATGCGCGGCCGCGCCACGAGCTTCTTAACGGTTTTTGCGCAGACGACCAATGCCCTCGGCGCGGTGATCGCCGGCGCCGGCGCGGCTTTAATCGGCGCGCCGAACGCTGCCCTCGTCGGTTGCCTGCTCTGCACGCTGACGATTGTTGCAACTTGCTGGGCGATTCCCCAGCTATGGCATTACCGGTCGGATTAAGCCAGTTTCGAGTTTCGAGTTTGTAGTTTTGAGTTCCCTGCAGTTAATCCAGCGCAGCATCGGAAACTCGGAATATCTCCCGCAAACCATGTGCTGAGCGAAGTCGAAGGGACGCCACGGCCGTAAAGGTCGGAAAAAATAGCGACAATCATTCGTAAGAATACTTAATCGTTACGGAACTGTTGCAATCTTCTATTGTGCCTTGGCCAGAAGGACCACGGTTTCTACTTCTTCGGTCTGCGGAAACATATCGAACGGCTGGATGTTTTCGACTCGATAGTTGGCCGCCAGCAAGCGGTCGAGATCGCGCGCCAGGCTGCGCGGTTCGCACGAGACATAAATAATCCTCGGCGCGCCCGCCGCGAGAACCGCATCCAGCGCCGCGGGTTTGATTCCCTTGCGCGGTGGATTGAGAACCAGCAGGTCGATCCGGGGCAAGTCCTTTGTCAGTTGCGCTAGCGTTGTTGCGACGTCGCCTGCGATGAAACGGCAATTGCCGCGCCCATTGCGCCGCGCATTCTGTTTGGCCGTGGTAATCGCCAATTCGCTGTCGTCTACGGCCCATACCTGGCGCGCCGCCACCGAGAGATAAAGCGAGATCGGACCCACTCCGCAGTAAAGGTCGAGCACCGTTTCTCCGCCTTTCAACGCCGCGAGCTCGCAAACTCGCTCATAGAGCTTGCGTGCCGTGAACGGATTGGCCTGCGAGAACGTGCCGGCGGGAAACACGAGCTTCAAATCGCCGACCCGTTCCATGATGGTGTCGCGTCCGCCGAGGGTTCGAAAATTTTCTCCCCAGATCACGTTGCCGCGCTTGTCATTGACGTTTTGAATGACACCGGTCATAAACGGAAACCGTTGCAAGAGAGCTCTCGTCAACGGCGCGCCCTGTGGAAAGGAGGCATGGCGAGTCACCAGAGTCAGGCTGAGCTCATGGCGCGCGACGCTGAAACGAAAATCGAGATAGCGTAAATCACCGCTATCGTCGCGCTCGTCGTACGGCGCAATTCCCAACTCTAGGACCTTCTTCTTGAGGTACACCACGACCTGGTTTACCTGCCGGGGATGAACCGGACACGCTGAGATGTCGATGACTCGATGGGTGTGGGGCACGTAGAGGCCCATGGCGATTTGATCGCGGTTCTTGCGCACGACCAGTTTCACGCGCGCGCGATAGCCCAAACGTTGCGGCGACGCGACTACCGGCGTTACTTCGGCGCTGGCAAGCGCAGAGTAATCAGATAGGGCGCGGCTGACGATTGCGCGCTTTCTCAACAATTGTTCCGGATACGGGACTTTGATGAACGGGCAGCCAACGCAATTAGGAAAATGCGGACAATACGCTTCATACTCGACGCGTGCGGGTAATGAAAAATCCTGGCGTTGGACCGGCTGAGACCGGGAACGCGAAGGCTTGCTGAATCTTCTTTCCACCACCGAACGATACCGGCCATCCGCGCCAGGGTCAACGCATGCGGAAAAGTTGCGCTCCTGCCGGAAAGCCGGTTCGTGGTGCTAATCCCGTTTACTCACCAATGATTTTCACCAGCACCCGCTTGCGCCGCCGGCCATCGAACTCGCCGTAGAAGATTTGCTCCCATGGGCCGAAGTCGAGTTTGCCCTCGGTGATCGCCACGACAACCTCTCGCCCCATCACCTGCCGTTTGATATGCGCATCGGCATTGTCTTCCCCGGTGTCGTTGTGGCGATATTGTTTGAGCGGTTCATGCGGAGCGAGTTTCTCCAGCCAAACGCCATAGTCATGATGCAATCCCGATTCGTCGTCATTGATGAACACCGACGCCGTGATATGCATGGCGTTGGCCAGGGCCAGCCCTTGTTTGATGCCGCTTTCGGCGATGCATCCCTGCACTTGATCCGTAATATTGATGAACGCCACGCGGGTCGGCGTATTGAACCACAGCTCTTTACGGTAACTTTTCATGATAATTCTTTCCTCCGTTTGATCTATGCTTTAAGAATTTATAGAGATAATAAACCGCAAAGCCAGTTTCAAAGCTGATTTGGTAAATACCAGTTCTCGGCTCTGATCGACGACTTGAACAGCTTGAACGATTGGAACGATTTGAACGCGCTTCTCTGATGGAAGGAAGAATGACCAACGAGGTTAAATTCATCGACACCACCGTGCGCGACGGCAACCAGAGTCTTTGGGCATTGAACATGAAGATCGGTTCCATGCTGCCGGCGCTGCCGCATATGGACGAAGCCGGCTTCGAATCCATGGAATTCTTCCTCAGCGTGATCTTTAAGAAATATGTCCGCGAGCATAAAGAGAACCCCTGGTACTGGCTCAAAGAAGGCACCAAGCGGATCAAGAAAACCCGACTGCGCTACCACGGCGGCATGCACAGCGCCTTCGAAAAGACGCCGCACTGCATTCTCAAGCTGTTAGTTGAACGGCTGGTTTCCTACGGTCTCACTTTGACCCGCACATCGAATTGCTGGAACGACTACGCCGCATTCAAAGAAGAAATAGACGATCTCAAAAAGCATGGCATGGACACGGTAGCCAATCTTATCTATTCCGTCTCGCCGCGCCACACCGACGAATACTACGCACGCAAAGCCAGGGAAGCGGCGGCCGCCAAGCCGTGGAGAATCTGCTTCAAAGACGTCGGTGGCCTGCTCACGCCGGACCGGGCGCGCACGTTGATACCGGTCGTGCTCAAAGCCGCCGGCGACATCCCCGTGGAATTTCATGCCCACTGCAACAGCGGCCAGGCGCCGTTGAATTATCTGGAAGGCGTCAAGCTCGGCATGCGCATTCTGCATACCGCCATCCCCCCGCTCGCCAACGGCTCGTCACAGCCTTCGGTATTCAATATCGCGAATAATCTAAAGGCCCTCGGTTATGACCCACAGGTCGACTTGAAACCGCTCGAACCGGTGGTGAAACATTTCACCGAAGTCGCCAAGCGGGACGGCCTGCCTATCGGCAAACCGATGGAGTACGACGAATCGATGTACCAACACCAAGTGCCCGGCGGCATGATTTCCAACATGCGCCATCAGTTAAAAATCGTCGGCAAAGAACACTTGATGGAAGCGTCGTTGGAAGAATCCGGCGTAGTGCGCAAGGACTTCGGTTATCCGATCATGGTAACGCCGCTGTCGCAGTTCGTCGGCACTCAAGCCGCGATCAACGTCATCGTCGGCGAACGTTATAAAGAGGTCCCGGATCAAGTCATTCAGTATGCTCTGGGCATCTGGGGCCGGGAAGCCGTCGAGGTCATGGACAAGAACGTGAGAGATAAGATCCTGAGTCGCCCGCGCGCCAGGGAATGGACGCACTGGGAACAACCCGAACCGTCGTTGCACGAGCTGCGGCAAAAATACGGGGTGAATCTGTCCGACGAAGATCTCATATTGCATTACTTTGCCGGCGAGGATTACGTAAAAGCTCTGCCCAACGGCGGCAAGCCGCGCGACTATCTGGATGCGACCCAGCCGCTGGTAAAGATCATCGAGCAACTGGCCAAACGCAAAGAGTCGAATCAGATTTATATCAAACAGCCGGGATTCTCGATCCGGATGGAGAAACGCTCCCGCGTCGGAACCGCACCCTGATCGGGTTGGTCTAATGTCTAGAGTCTCGCGTCTGGAGTTAGGGGTTCTACCGAAACGATTGGAACGTTTTGAACGACTGGAACGATTGGAACACCGCGCAGCGGATAGTTGAACGATTGGAGCTGCCGCCAAAAGGCGGCATTCACGGATCATCCCCTTCGCTCGTCGCCCCCGGCGCCAGATGACTCACGTCGCCCCAGGTGAGGAGCATCCAGTGCTCTTCCTCGTGAATAAAAACATTCAACCCCGCGTTGACGAACTCGAAACGCCGCGGCGCATCGAGCGGAATCGCCAGCGTGTGCCTGAA
>CAMLCX010000383.1 GCA_946478635.1 uncultured Pseudomonadota bacterium | reverse complement strand
AGCGTTTGAAACGCGTCCGGCGCGCTCACCCAGAAAATATCCGCATCGGGCTTGGCCTTGGTTTCGCGCAAGTAGGTCACGCCGGCGTTGGTCTGCTTGCTGTTGATGATCACATTGATGCCAGGGTTCTTGGCTTCAAAAGTTTTCTTGTAAGTCTCAAAAAGTTCTTTTGGGAACGAGGTGACGATCACGACGTCCTTGGCGGATGCATTACCGGCCACCAACCCGAGCACGCACCCGACAAACCACAAAATTGTTCGTTTCATTGGAAACCTCCAAACCATAAAAAAGCCCTCGGAGCGGTAAATCACCACGAGGGCCTGCTGGTGTCAAGGAATTTGTTTAAGTCAAGATTTCATACTTCTTTCAACAAGACGGGATCAGCGGAGTGAGCTTTCAAGCCTTTAACGAATCGATTATCGAACCGGCCGGATTCATTCAAGTTGCCGCAAACAGGTTTGGTTGAGCGTTACTCCACCAAAACTTCGTCCGTCTTATCCACTTCTTTCAGTCTGACCTGCACGTTGCCGGCGCTAGACAGGGTGATCTTTTTACCGACGTAGTTGGCGGCGATCGGCAGCTCGCGGCCGCCGCGGTCGATCATGACCGCTAGATGAATCATGCGCGGCCGACCGAGATCGATCAAGTGGTCGACGGCGGCGCGAACGGTTCGCCCGGTGTACAAAACATCGTCGAAGAGGACGACGATCTTGTTGGCGATGTCAAAAGGGATGCGGGTGTGATCGATGGTGCCGCCCGGTAAGAGCGCGTTCAGATCGTCGCGGTAAAGCGTGATGTCCATTTCACCGATGGGAATTTCTTTGCCATGGCGCTTCTTGACAATGGCGGCGAGGCGTTTGGCGACGTACGGCCCGCGCGTGCGCACGCCAATGAAGACGACTTGATCGAGATTGCCGTATCGCTTTGTCATTTCCCTGGCGAAGCGCTCGAAGATCGCCTTGACTTGAGTGGCGTTTAAAATCCGCTTCTTTTTGGAACTAGAGTTTTTCATTGGCGACTCGTATCATCGTTTCCATGAGTAGCTGGGTGCCGAGCGCGATATCGCGCGGGTCCGTCCACTCGAGCGGATTATGACTGATACCCCGCTTGCTCGGCACGAAAATCATTCCCGCCGGTGTAATCTTGGCCATTTGCATGGCATCGTGACCGGCGCCCGACGGCATGATCTCGTAATCGATACCCTTGTCGTCGCATATCTGACGGCTCACGTGCAACAATCGTTTGTCGAGCGGCACCGGATCTTCTTCGCGAATCGTCTGGAGTTCAACGTTGATGCCGCGCTGCTTAGCGATTGCGCGGGCTTGGTGTTTCACCATCCGTGCCACTTGGTTTTTCGACCGCGCCGAGGTGCCGCGGATGTCGACGGCGAGCTCTGCTCGCCCGGGTACGGCATTGATCACGCCCGGTTCGATCTTCATGGCTCCGACCGTGCCGACGACTCTGCCTTTCTCCATGGAGGCATATTTCCGGCAGACCTTTTCGATATACTCGATCAGCTGTGCCGAGGCGACAAGGGCGTCTTTGCGCATGTTCATGGGTGTCGTGCCGGAATGATCGGCCCGGCCGATAAAGATGACTCTAAACCGGCTCGGCGCCGCGATGGAAGTCACCAGCCCGATCCTCTTGCCAATTGCTTCGAGGATCGGGCCCTGCTCAATGTGCAGCTCCAGATAAGCTTTGAGACTCTTAGGGTCACGCTGGATGGACTTCATGTTGCGGCGGGTGATGCCTAGGGCGGCGAGGACATTTTCCAGTTTGGTACCCTGCGGGTCCACCGCGTTAGTCAGATCTTTGGCATGCACCTCGCCCGCGGCGAGGCTGCTACCGAGCGTTGAGAAGCCGAAACGGCTCGACTCTTCGCCGACGAAGCAGACGACTTCGAGAGAGGATCGCACCGGTATCTTGTTTTCGCTGATCGTGCGAACCGCCTCGAGGGCGCCTATGACCCCGACCGGACCGTCATACTTGCCGCCGTGGATTACTGTATCGAGATGCGAACCGGCCAACACCGCCGGTGCCCGCGGGTCAGTTCCCTCGAAGCGGCCGAAGATATTGCCGATCGCATCGATTCGAATATTCAATCCGGCTTGGCGCATGAGATGGATCAGTACCTGGCGGCTGCGCAGTTCCTTGATCGAAAATACCAGCCGCGTTACCGCACCGCGATCGCCGATGCCGATACGCCCGATGGCGTTCAAATCGCGCATGAGGCGGCGCCGGTTGATGGAGATGCCGTCTCGAGACCGTGCCGCTTGGGGTTTCGGTTGCATAGAAGAAAACGGATTGTAAGTGTTTTTATCGAAGGGGACAACGGTACCGTTCGTAATCCGTTTATAGCGGTTGAACGACTGGAACATTTTGAACAGTCCGCGGTTTTGAACGTCATTAGCACACCTCTCAGTTTTTTCCCGGCGTTGGCGCCTTTCTCATTTCGCTTTCTTCTCTTCTACGCCCCCTTGCCACAGCGCTATCGGACCTATATAAAGGCTGAAATCCAAAGGCGATTAAAAGTCAAATCAAGGGAGAGAGCTATGCATCCTATAGTGATAGTATTGATTCCCATCGTGGTGGTGATTGCGGGCATGGTATGGAACAGCATCGGGCTATCCTTCGATCAACCGCCAAGTTCAGCGGAGCAAGATCCAGCAAAGAGAGCGGCGGCGGAAGGGGACGCTTATCGGCGTTTTTTTGATTCCCAGAGAAAGGCAGCCGTGGCAAGACAGAAAAGGATTGGCCAGTATTGCTGGTTGCTTTTGATTGCCATTATCGGCTCCTTCATCTGGCTGTATAATTATACCGTGAACAAAACCACCGCCACGACGCAAATTGGCACGCTACAGACGCTGGTGTTGGAAGAAGGGAAGGAGATAGTTCTCTCGGTCACGCGCAAGGACGCGAGCAATGTTAAATACCGGATTAAATCAGCCACGGCCGAGGAATTGGCTGCCGCCACAAAAGATGGAATGTCGAAACAAAAAGTCTCAAACTACGAGATGGAACAGTCGGGTACGGTCATCAATATCGGCGAGACTCAATTGCCTGCCGGCGTTGCACTGAAAGTGTCCAGCGACCCGACGGTAAAAAAAGATTGAAAGTTCTCGCACAGAACAACTTCTAATAACCGAACCTCAATTTCACATTTTCGGAATTCCGGAAACGTGAAAGTTTTCCCCTGGCCTATCTGTTTTCAACGGCTGGAACGCAGTAGAGCGCTTGAACGATTGGAATGTCTGGAACGGCTCCAGGCCTCCTCAACCATATTCCCATAGCTCTCAGTCGCGTATTCGCGAGGTCGATAGCCGGCGAGCATGATCCGGCGTTGTAGAAAACAGGACAGGCTGGTCAATTTCCGCTCACCATGAAACCGATGGCACTCTGACTCTGGGGAATAAACCCGTAGGGTCATTAAGCTCGTGGCCGATTTTCTTGGAAAGGTCGTGACGCTATGTTATGACCACGGTAATCCAAAAATTTGAAAGGTTTTCCCATGAGCGAAGTTTCCAAAAAAGTGGCCGAGATGTTGCTGTCGACGGAGTCGATCGCAGTTTATAAGGACAAGCCGTTCGTGTTCGTATCCGGACGTATTTCGCCGGTCTACATCGATTGCCGCAAGCTCTTGTCCTTTGCTGCCGAGCGCGAGTACATCGTTACGGCGCTGGCGAAGGTGGCGGAAACGGATATTGGCTTGAACAATATCGATGTCGTCGCCGGCGGCGAAACGGCGGGTATTCCATACGCTTCGTTCGTGTCCCATATCATCAAGAAACCGATGATCTATATCCGAAAACAGCCCAAAGGCTACGGCGGCACCAAGCAGATCGAAGGTATTTTGAAAGCCGGCCAGAGAGTGTTGATGGTCGAGGATCTGATTACCGACGGCTTGAGCAAAATGCGTTTCAACATCGGCATTCGCGGCGCCGGAGCGAAGATGACTCACTGCCTGTGCGTTTTTGACTATGCGTCGGATCGCTTGAATCTGCACGAAGGAAAAATCAATTTGGCGAGGAACGACATCGATCTCTATGTGCTTGCCAACTGGGATGACGTTTTGGACACTGGCTTGAGCAAAAGTTATTTTACCGAAGACTCGAGCCGGCAAATCCTTGAATTCCTAAAAGACCCGGAGAACTGGGGTCGAAAGATGGGCTTCGTATAAGTGAGCGGGTTTACGCCGCAAACGGCCCGTTCAAATAGTTCAATACGTTCAAATCGTTCAAGCCGCCGGATCACGGGACCGGTTCTTTTCCGCTGCGCTGAGAATTTGTTGTCGGTTTTTTCCCGCCTGAGATCGAGGCCACCATGAAAACACTGATTCGCAACGCGCTGATCGTTACAATGAACGAGACCCGCGATGTTATCGAGAATGGCTCGATCGTTATCGAGAGCAATCGAATCGCATATGTGGGTCCGCGAGAATGGACGCCGGCCGGGCCTTTCGACAACACCATTGAAGCCGGTCGAAAAATAGCCATGCCCGGCATGGTCAATGCGCATTGCCATTCGCCGGCGAATCTTGTCCGAGGCATGATGCCGAGCAAGCCCCTGGAAATCTGGCGCACATACTATCGGGCGTCCTTGCGCGACATGCGCGACGAGGATTTTTACGCCAGCGCGCTCCTGGGGGGCATGGAAATGCTCAAGAACGGCGCCACCACGGTGCTCGATCATTTTGCGGGAAACCAGGCCTGCCGTTTCATGGGCGCAGGCGCGGCAATCCAGGCCATGCGCGATCTCGGGCTGCGTCATGTCGCCGCTCTGACGATTACCGACAAAAACTACGAAGACACCATCCCGCTCGGCGATATCGATACGGGTCTTAACAATGAGATCAAGCGCATGAGCGCGAACGAAGCCAAATCGACCCAAACCTGGCTCGACGAGTGCGAAGCGTTTATCGAGGCCTTCCATGCTCCGGAGAAGCTGACGACGGCATGTCCGGGTCCGTCCGCGGTGCAGCGTTGCAGCGACGAGTTGTTGAAACAGTCGGCCGAAATGTCGCGCCGGAGAAAGTTGCCCATGCATATCCATCTCGCCGAAACCAAAGCGCAGGCGGTGATGGGGCAGCAGATCTACGGCACATCGCTACTCAAACATTTGGATG
>CAMLCX010000382.1 GCA_946478635.1 uncultured Pseudomonadota bacterium | reverse complement strand
TCAAGATCCTCGGCAAGTATTTGAAGACCGAAGACCGCGAGGCCCTCGAAGAAACCCACCGTGAGATCGCCGTCAAGTCGATGCCGGAAAAACCCTACCCGACTCTGGCTGGAATCAAAACCATCCTCGACGAAACCGCTCTGCGCAACCCAAAGGCGAAAGGCGCCAAGCCGGAAGATTTCGTCGATATGAGCTTCGTAAAGAAACTCGACGATGAAGGATTCTTCGAGCGGCTGTACAAGCGCTAAAGCACGCGACGATTCGAAGGACGCAAAGACTAAATTAGGGGCAATGAAAAGAATGATCGTAGTTGCTGCAATATTTTTCTTTGCTCTCGTCATCGCTGCACCATCCGGCGCCCAGTCCGATTTCTTCAACGGCAAGCAAATCAAGATCGTCGTCGGATTTATCGCCGGTGGAAAGTGGAATACGTTAGCGGCCCGGAGCTGGAAGCAATCGCAAGAAAGGCGGTCTCCCAGAGTCCGGAAACGATCCATCGCTTGAAGCAGATCCTAGCGGAATAAGGGATCGCTTTAAATCCGCCGCACGGATAGGATAGGCAGAGGAAGCTGCAGAAAGAACAAGAAGGAATGTTTATGCTCGCTCCGATTAAAATCGACAATCGAATGAACGGCTTTCTCGGCATCCCTGACGGCTCCGGCAAGAAGCCGGTCGTGATCCATCTGCACGAGCGCTACGGCATCGTCGAGCACACGACGGATCTCGGGCAAAAATTCGTCGATGCCGGATATTTAACGATCGTTCCCGATTTTTTCTCGCGCTTCACGCGCGACCGGGCGGCGCTCGCCCGCGGCGACGACCGCTGCGAACTGAGCGATGATGAGGTCCTGTTCGATCTCGATGCCGTGGTCGAATATCTGAAAACAATACCCCAAGCCGACCTTGCAAAAGTCGCCATGTCCGGCGTGTGCCAGACCGGACGCCAGCCTATTCTAGCGGCCGCGAAGCGAAATTTACTCAGCGCCGCCGTCGTGCTCTACGGCGCCGTCTACGACGCCGACTGGAAGTCCCACCCCATGCGCCCCGAGCCCATCGACAAGCTGATGCAGGAGATCTCCTGTCCCCTGACGGCGGTCTTCGGCGAATTGGATAATCTTATCCATCGCGACAACATCGTCCGCATGTTCAGCGCTCTTGCGCAGGCGAAACAAAGTTTCGACATCCGCATCTATGCCGGCGCGCCGCACGGATTTTTGAACGACACCATGCCCGGCCGCTTTCGCCCGGAGCAGGCGGACGCCGCGTGGAGCCAGATCACGGCGTTTCTGAAATCGGTATTTGCCGGCGAATGGAATAAAGGCCGCGCCCGCTGGCGTTTCGATGCGGATACGTCGCTGGATTACGATTTCACCAAGATGAAGCGCTGGGAATGATCGGCGCTTTGCGCCGAACGGCAAATTGCAGATCTCAGATCTCACAGTGTTTATCTGAAATCAGACATATGAGATTTGCCATCGCGCTTCGCGCTGCCTTGACAGTCGGACCCGCCGGCGAATAAAGTTAAGCTCGCTCACCGCAAGGAGAGGATCTACGGGAAAAAACGAACAAGACGCCTTCGATCTCGTCTCCGTCGACGAATCCAATCCGCTGACCACCAACCGCTGGTGGCAGCGTTCACGCGATGTTCTATCCGATTGGCTCGGAGTCATCGGCGTTGTTTCTTTTTTCGCCGCCTGGGAGCTTTTAACTCGCCTCGAAATCATCAATCCGTTTTACTTCCCGCCCTTCAGCACCATCCTGCTGAAGGGATATGAGCTCTTCGCCAGCGGCTCCATCTGGGAGCACATGTGGTTCAGCATGACGAATTTTGCCATCGGCTTTTTTGCCTCGGTCGTGCTCGGGGTGGTCCTCGGCGTGCCGATGGGTTGGTACAAAAACGTCTGCAAGACCTTCGACCCGCTTCTCTCCGGCATCTACGCGACGCCGCTGATCGCGCTGTTGCCCTTGATCATCATGATGTTCGGCCTCGGCGCCATTTCCAAGATCATCATGACCATTCTCGCCGCCGTGTTCCCTATTCTCATCAACACGATGGTCGGCATCGCCAATACCGATGATCGCCTGATCACCATGGCGCGCGCATTCGGCGCCAAAGACAGCCAGATCTTTATGAAAGTATCCCTCCCCGGCTCGCTGCCGTATCTCGTCGCGGGAATGCGCGTCGCCCTGGGGCGCGCTTTGGTCTATATCGTTGTCGCCGAACAATACGGCGCAGCTACCGGCCTGGGATATCTGAGCTCGGTTTCGGCACAGCGCTTTCAAATGGCCGCCATGTTCGTTCCCATCATCATCATTGCCGGCATGGGCGCCGGGCTCAACGAATTGCTCAAGACCATCGAGCGCCGGCTGGAGAAATGGAAACCGCAAAAGTAGTTTACGAGTTCACGCATCCCGGGAGGAACAGATGAAACCAGCCGTAAAAACGATTTGTTCACTGATTGTTGTAATGACTCTCGGCGGCGTTGCCCACGCCGCCGATGCGCTGCGCAAAATGACCGTCGGTCAGGCCGGGGTGAATCCCGGCGCCGGGCTTTTCACGATCGCCGTCAATCAAGGCTTCTATAAAAAGCACGGTCTCGACGTGGAAATCATCAAGACCAACACCACCGCCGCCGTGCAGGCGATGCTGGCGAACAAAATGCAGATGGCGACGGGCGCCGGCGCCGCCGCATTCGTCACCGCAACACTCGAAGGCGCGCCGCCTTTTGTCCTGGTAGCCTCGTGGGTCAATGTCTTCCCCTACAAGATCATGGCACACAAGGGCATCAAGAGGATCGAAGATCTCAAGGGCAAGACCGGCCACGTCGGCGCGCCCTTCGGCACGATCCCCGACACGGCTTTGCGCTTCGCCCTCAACCGGCTGAAGATCGATCCGGAGAAGGACGTCAAGCTCGTGCAGCACTCCAACGCCGATCCGGCGAGCATTCTCGCCGCGATGGAGAAAGGTGAAGTGCAGTTCGGCATCCTCGCGCCGCCCTTCGACTTGATCGCGGAAAAGCGCGGTTACGAGATGCTGCTTGCGCTGCCGGGGCTGGGAATTCCCTGGCAGCAAAACGGCGAGCTGCTTCGGGCTTCTTACTTGAAGAGCGATCGCGACAACGTCATTCGTTTCTTGCGCGCCACGGCGGAGGCGTCGAGATTCTACTTCGACCAAAAAGACAAAACGATCGGAATCATGACCGAGTATCTCGGTCGCAGCCGAGACGAGACGGAATACGCCTACAACCAGTACAAAAGATGGGCCGATCGCGTCCATCGGCCGCAAATCGAGACGATCAAAACGACCCTCGAGGCCATCAAGAAGACTACACCCAAGGCCGCGAACGCCAATGCGGCATCGTTTATCGACACGAGTCTTGTCGATCAGCTGATCAAGGAAGGCTACTATAAGTAAAGGGCAACCACGGAGGGATGAAGAGTGAAATTCGGACTGCTGGCCGATGAATTGACGTGACACCAGCCCTTTTGCTCGACAACGGCTTGAACGTTTTGAACGGCTTGAACGTTTTGAACCCAACGTAGTTTGACCCTAGTAATTCCCGGTGTTAGCATTCCGCGAACTTTGATTTAAGGAGCGATCATTCCGTGAAACTCTATAACTTCGACCTGCTCGCCTATCCGCATGTTCCCAAAGAAGCGCCGCGCACGCCGGTCCCGAGCAGCTTTTTCGATCCGTTCAAAGGCGCCGCCAATTACGCGGAGCATCTGGAGGAGATGACCTACTGCGAAGAACTGGGTTTCGACGGCGTGGTTTTCAACGAGCACCACTACAGCGCCTACGGCACCATGCCGTCGCCGAATTTGATCGCCGCCGCGCTCAGCCAGAAAACCAAAAAAATCAAGATCGGCGTGCTCGGAAACATTCTCCCTTTGCGCAACCATCCGGTGCGCGTGGCCGAAGAATACGCCATGATCGACTGCCTCAGCAGCGGCCGGCTGATCGCCGGCTTCGTGCGCGGCATTCCGCCGGAATATATTTGGTACGGCGTCAATCCGGAGGAATCGCGCGGCCGCTTCGAAGAAGCCTACGATCTCATCATGACCGCGTGGACGGAACCGGTCTGGAGCCATCACGGTAAATTTTTCAATTTAACCGATTGCGCCATCTGGCCGCGGCCCATGCAGCAGCCGCACCCGCCGATCTGGATCGCCGCGCGCAGCGCCGAATCCGTCGAGTGGTGCGTCAAACGCCATCTCCCCTGCGCCCAGGTTTATCAGACCACGGGGCAGATCGAGGATACCTTCGATTATTACCGGACCAAGGCGAAAGAAGCCGGCTGGGAAGCGGCTTCCGACAAATTCATTCTCTGCCGGCACATCTACATCGATGACAACGAACAAAATGCGCGCGAGTTCGGCGACCCGGCCATGCGTTACTTCTTCACTGTTTTCAATCGCGGCTTCAACGAAGCGATCAACAAGAGCGCGGTGGACCAAAAACTGAATGCGGCATTGATGACCGAGCGTTCCTTCAGCTACTTCCGCGAAGGCAACCGCCAGCGCCACGATTTTTCCAAGCTCGACTGGCAAGGCCTGATCGACAGCGGTTATTTGATCGCCGGAAATCCCGACAGCGTGGCAAAACAAATTCAAAGCCAGATGAAACAGGTCGGCGCCGACCATTTTATGGGCATGTTCCACATCGGCAACCTGGCTCATGAAAAAGTGGTCAACTCGCTCAATCTTTTCAAAAAAGAGATCATGCCGAGATTGCAATAACGTGCAATCGAGCGGAACAATTCCTTGTACGGATGCTGGCCAGCGCGCTCCAGCGCTAGTCGCTGTGGTTGTTCTCAATACGTCTCCGCAAATGGCCAGCGACCACGATTTTACTTCTTATAGGTAATTTCCCTAAATTTCCCTCATTCCCGCATGCTTTAAGCGGGAATCCAGGCGAATTCCGGATAGACCCCCGATAAAAACATTCGGGGGTGACGTCTCTATGACAGAACTCATCACCGAGTTCTGATACTCCTCTGCACGATCCACCTATAAGGTAGTGCGTTTAACGCATAAGTCACCCGAGGCTTGGCGGCGCTTTTTCGGATCACTCGACTAGTGTAGTGACTCTTAAATGAAGGTACTTATGGTTCGCCAGAACAAAGGCGG
>CAMLCX010000381.1 GCA_946478635.1 uncultured Pseudomonadota bacterium | reverse complement strand
AGCCGAAATCGACGAGATCGAGGCAGTCATTCAAGAACAAGAGGCTGCCGAGAGCCAAGCCAATTCTCAATTCGGAGTCGGTGCATGAGCACAGTCCCTCTCGTGGCACGGACGCCAGCGACGCATGTTGACCAAGGTCTGCATGCCCATCTCGTCGAGCCATCTTTCGACTACCGACGAGACACAACCATTCCCGCTTTCGTTTCTCTCGCAGCCGGTGGGGTTGTCGTGTTCGCCTGGTTCGCTGCGATGTTCGTCATCGTCACTTATGGAAAGTTTTAGTCGCGTGTTGCTGAACCTCCCCAAAGACTCCCCGGTGAGATTGAATTTGTTCTGCGTAGTCTCATTGGGGGATTTTGGCTCTGAGAGTTGGGGCCAGCGAGACAGATAGCCATGCGTCGCTGAAAACTGTGACACGAGATAGACCGCGAGGAAAAAGATGTTCTGGAATGGCGAAAAACAAACCGGCGATCTGACCGCCGCCATCGAATACTTCCACAGCAAACTTCCGGGCTGGTGGTTTTCGGTCGGCTCCTGCCACGTCTCTGCCGACGCATCGGTTGCTCCTGATAGCGCGGGGCAAGATGAGTGGCTGTATCGGCACGAAGATCGCGAGGTCGTTAAATACTTCGACAGCGGCTTCCACCTTGATCTTCTGCCGCCAGCGACGATGGCCGACAGCCTTCGCAAACTTACCGACATTGCTTGGCTCGCGCGTGACACTTTTTGCAAGACGAACAATCTCGCAAATGTTCGCGAAGAACTCCGCGTCGAATACGGAATGGTGGATGAAATAAACTCCGGTTTGCCACAGCCGTCAGACGCGCATGGCGTGGTGATGAGCAAGCCACAGGTGGTCGAGCCATGAATCTACCAGACCTCTATCTAAAGCGTGACCGTTTGACGGCCCAACTCATTCGTCACCGCTCGCAGCATCGCGCCTTCGCGGTCATCCAGCACAAGCTCACGCAGTTAACCGCGAAGATCATCCGGGCGGAAATCCGCCAAGAACGTCACGAACAGAAAGAGCAGAAGGAAGCCGCGTAATGAGTATGGCAGCCCTCGAACGTCCGGCCCCTGCGGGCCACAATAACCCACCTGGCCCTATCGACGCTGGGATGGATACCGCTTGCGCCCTCTCGGCATGGCTTGCCGAACACCCCGTCATTGAAACCGAAGATCACGCCAGAGACGCCAAGCTCCTGCTCGACCGCGCCAAGTCGTCTGCCGGCGAAATCGAGGACTCGCGCAAGCGCGAGACAGCACCGCTCAACGAGCAATTGGCGGAAATCAACGAGCGCCACAAATACATTCATAACACGGACAAGAAAAACCCCGGCATTCTGGACAAGACGGTAGCGCAGCTTGCAGCGCGAGTGACGGACTATCTGGCGCGGCTTGAAGCAGCCAGGATTCGCGCCGCCCAGCTAGCGCAGAAAGCCGCCGACGATGCCGCGCGTAAGGCTGCCGAGGCCATCGCCAATCAGAATGACGTTATTGAGAACGCCCGCAATGGCGAGCTTGGCGTTGATGTCACGCAAGAGGTCATCAAGACAGAGCGCGCGATCAAGGATGCACAGATTGCCGACCGCGTAGCCCAACGCGCCGAACGCGAAGCCGACAACACGAAGCTGGCTGGCGGCTGGCACAACAACATCGGCCTCAAGAACAAAGAGACGCTGATTCTCAACAGCTACGCCAAGGCCATTGCAGCCATTGGGCCACACCCCAAGATCGAGGAAGCCATTTTGTCGGCCTCTCGCGAATACCGCAGGGCTAACGGCGTCCTGCCCGCTGGCGTAACAGTCAAGATCGAACGGAGCATCTGATGACAACTCTCGCATCAGACTTCGTTCGGTTTCTCCAGTTTGTTGAGATTAGCGAATCCCACGATTGCTGGGAGTGGCAAGGGAATTGCCCTGGAGGCCGCCACGGTCATTTCGCTTTGGGGCCAAAAACCGTGAAGGCTCACAGGTGGATTTTCGAGCTGCTTAACGGCCCCATTCAAGATGGGTTGGTAATCCGTCACAAGTGCGACAATCCGAAGTGCGTTAACCCGCTTCATCTTGAGCAGGGAACGCTATCTGACAACACGCGAGACGCGGTTAAGCGCGGACGCTGGCCAGACCGCTCTGGCGAAAAACACCCCCTAGCGAAGGTTAACGAGAAAATAGTTCGCGCGATAAGACGCGATGCTGAGTTGGGCCGCCCCCAGTCTCAAATAGCGGACTGTTACGGAATTTCGCGCGGACAAGTTCAAAAAATCATCCACCGAATTAACTGGGATCACATCTAAAATGTTCACCGCCGAACAAAACAACTCGCTGGAGGCCCCCCTCAGTCGGGACCATGTGAAAACTAGGGCGCAAGCCGGCCGATCCTTTAGCTACATCGAGGGATGGCAGGTAATTTCTGAGGCTAACCGGATTTTCGGATTTGATGGCTGGACAAGCGAGACTGTCGATCTCCGGTGTGTCGCAGAGCGCGAGCGCAAGGTCGGTCAGCCCAACCCGCGCGACGGGTTCGGCGTGTCATACACCGCGAAAGTTCGCGTCACGGTTATTTCTGGCGACGATCGAATAGTCCGCGAGGGCGTTGGTGCCGGCCACGGCATCGATGTTGACCAAGGGCTTGCTCACGAAAGCGCAATCAAAGAGGCCGAGACGGACGGACGAAAGCGCGCCCTGATGACCTTCGGTAATCCGTTTGGCCTAGCCCTCTACGACAAAGCGCAATCGAACGTCGCAGAGCCGGTCGATGAATCCCACGCCTTCTTTGTCAAAGACTGTGACGCGAAGATCGACGCCTTCAAGGATGGCAAGGCGCTTCGCGACTGGTGGGGTTCTGACGAACAGAAAGCCGCCCGCCGAACCCTCGGCCTCAGCAAGCTCGAACTCGACGTGCTGATGCTCAAACTCAAACTCAAACTCGAAATCCTTGAAGGAAAGAAAGCAGCATGAGCGGAGCGGTCAACAAAGTAATTCTAGTCGGCAACCTGGGGAAAGACCCGGAAATCCGGCGGACACAGGACGGCAAGCCAATCGCCAATCTTACGGTCGCCACTTCCGAAAGCTGGCGCGACAAAAACAGTGGTGAACGCAAAGAGAAAACCGAGTGGCACCGAGTTGTCATTTTCTCGGAGGCGCTTTGCAAGGTTGTCGAGCAGTGTCTGAAAAAGGGCGCGAAGGTCTATCTCGAAGGTGCGCTGCAAACCCGCAAGTGGAAAGACAAAGACGGCAACGACAAATACTCGACGGAGGTCGTCTTGCAGGGCTTCAACTCATCGCTGGTGATGCTGGACAGCAAGGGTGGCGACAGCGCCGCGCCAGTGCAGAAGCCCGCGCCATCCGAGGAAATGAACGATGAGATTGGCTTCTAACATGGATAAACCCGCCGCCTTCACGGCCACCTATTCAGATTTCAAAGTGATCCGCACCCGCGATACGGCGCAGTTCATTTTTGAAGTGCCGTTGAAGGCGGCGGACCATGCCCTGAATGTCTTGGGCGGGGTGCCGCAGCCAATGAAAGAACGATGGGTTGCCATCGCCTGTTTGGAGAAGCCGGAGTGAAGAAAGACCCGCGCAAATTTATCGAAAGCCACCTGGGATTCCTGCGCCAGCTTCCGTGCTGCATCCCATCCTGCGGCAACAATATCGAGACACAGGCGGCGCATCTCCGTTTCAGCGATGCACGAGTGGCGAAGGTGAATGCTGGTGTTGGGCAGAAGCCACATGATTTCTGGTGTGTCCCATTGTGCGGGAAGCATCACGACGAGCAACACAGAGCCGGCGATGAAAGAACGTGGTGGGCGTCGAAGGGCATCGACCAATCTTTCTGTCGATGGCGCTTTACGTTCACAGTGGCGACCACGACAGGGCGATGACCGTCCTGAGCGAACAGCGCGCGTTGGTTTAAGGCGATGACAAAGGAAACCGTTATGGCAGAAGAAATTATCGACTTTGACGGGCCACCGCCGGTCAAAGAACATCGGCGCGAAATCTTCCGGAGCAACGGTCGCTATGATTTTTGCCAAATCCTGAATTGGCACACGGGCGAGCCGCCGAAATATCTGATCTGCAATGACGACCAAGGCCACACGTTCCTCGCTAATCAGGCAATGGGAACGTGGATGGAGTGCGATCTCTATTTGGTCGCCCACCGGCTCAACACTCATTGCCCCTAACGACGCTTTATCCGACGAGGAGAGGAAAATGTATTCAGGAATAGGTGACGCGATGATGGTCTTTGCGGACCTCGCATTCATGCTCTTTTTCGCGATGGTCGCGGTCGTCGTCGCAATCTTCATCGTCTCGTCGCCGTGGGCAATCATTGCCTGCATGGTTGGCGGCGGCTTCGCGGGGCTGCTCGTTCGCCGCCTCGTCCTTCCAGAATAATCCGACGCTTCAACAGGACAGAGACGATGGCAAAAGTAATCGAGCTACCGAAGCCGGACGATGTTTGGCAATTCACCGTTGAGGTGGTCCGCCGTCCTGATGGCACCTACGCCGCGCGACTCGTTGATGCTCGCACATCACTGATTGAGACCGGGGAAATGCAGCCACACGAAAAACTGCATGAAATTGCAAATCTGTTGGCAGATTCGGTCAGCACGATGCGCGCCGATGCCGAAATCCTCAAGCCAAACAACGCCGTTTAGGCAATCGAGAGGTTAGCATGACGCAGCAAACAGACCGGCGCACCGAACATTTTACGCTCGTTTTCAGCGGCGACATCCGCAAATTCAAGATGAACCCTCTGACGACAGAGACGCCGTGGGGCATCCCACATTCGGTCTGCGTCGGCGACGCCCTCCAAGAACTCGACGAACTCCGCGAAGCGAACGAGCGCGGTTAATGACCCAACAGACCGATACGCGGCTCGACGAATACGACAAGGATGAGTGGCGCGAAATATTAAAAGAGGCCGTCCGCTCGGCTGGCGGGAGCTGGGACGAGAAAAAGTTCGAGGACGGGTGGGTAGAGTTTTGCGAATTGAAACGAAGAAAACAATTTCAGTGATGACAGAGCACCCGTAACCGTGAAGGCCGCCTACTACAATGAAATCGACCCCTTCGCAGCTCAGTGGCTCCGCAACCTCATCGCCGCCGGCCACATCGCGCCAGGCGACGTTGACGAGCGAAGCATCGTTGACGTGCGACCGGACGAC
>CAMLCX010000380.1 GCA_946478635.1 uncultured Pseudomonadota bacterium | reverse complement strand
GCGAAGGGGCCCCAGTTGGCGCCGCTTAGAACGCAGCAAAGAATATCGACCATCGATGCGAGTCCATAACCTTTATGGCCGCCCATCTCTCGATCCGAGCCAAGCGGCAACTGGGCGCCGCCGTTGATCATGTCTTGGGGATTGATCGTGTCACGGCCCTCTTTGTCGACGACCCAACCTTTGGGCACGGGCTCTTTCTTGCGCAAGGCAATTTCAATTTTCCCATAAGCGACAGCGCTCGTCGCCATGTCGACGACAATCGGCGGTTCTTTGAAACCTGGGAATGCAATGGCGATGGGATTAGTCCCGAGCATTCTCTCGGCGCCCCACAGTGGCACGACCAGCTTGGTCGTGTTTGTCATCGCCCAGCCGATTAAATCTCTTTCAAGTGCTTGCAACGGATAGTAGCCAGCGATACCGAAATGGTTGGTATTGCACACGCTGACCCAGCCGGAGCCATGCTGCTCGGCTTTGTCCATGGCGATCTCGTTCGCCTTCGGGCCGACGACTAAACCCAAGCCGTTGTCGCCGTCGACCGTCGCGACGCTGGCTTTTTCGCGGACGATTTTGATCTTTGGTTTGGGATTGATTCTGCCCAATTCGAGCATTTCGAAATAGGTGTGCAAGCGCGCAACGCCATGGGAGTCGATGCCGCGCAGATCGCTCTTAGCCAATACGTCCGCGGCGAGCTTTGCATCCGCAGCGGGCACACCGAAGTGCTTGAACACCGCGGTGCTGAAATCGCGCAGGTCATCGGGCCGGAAAATCTGCGATGCTTCTTCGCCGACATTTGGGCTCATGTCGGTCCAAACTAACTACGGGCCGGTATGCGATGTCAACGCTTTCCAACGGTGGGTATCGGCGCTCCGCGCCTCCACCCTACTATTACTCGGATGGGCGGCGACGGGGGGCCGCCCCTACAAATGCATGCGAATCAGAAATTGGATTCAGCGTCTCAATTAGCGGTGTCGGGCAATAGAAACTGTAAAAGCAAAGTTTGCTGGAACGGACTGTAGTTATCGTCGGAGACGATAAAGATCACAGTTCCTTTCGGAGTCCGTTGAACCGCGATGCCTTCGTAATTTTCGGCAGCAAGCGGTTGCTCTAACTTGAACAATTCTTTCCCGGCGAGCTTGGCGCCCGGGCGGATGCTCGCGGCTTTGACGAGGGTCAGACGCACCGACAGGATGGCGAAGGGAACGTAGCGGCGCTCGAGCACCACCACGTCGCCATTGTCGAGCGCGGCACAGTCGGTGACGTGAAAACCCTGGGATGGGACGTAGGATAATTCCGCCGATTTGTCGTCGGCGACCAGCCAACCTTTAATGCTGCCATCGGGATTGTCGAATTGCTCGGTTAATATCAGCAGCCGGCCGTCGGGCAGCATTGCGAGCCCTTCCATCCCGCCGTTGCTCGGCGCCCGCGCGATTGCAGGCGGAAGTTGCATCGGCGACGGCGTCGAGCTGAAAGTGTTTGGCGGCGCGCTATAGCGCCAGATCCGGTGAACGCCTTCGAACGCAACTAGAAATGACCCGTCGCGCGTCTGCGCCAATGCCTCGGCGTCTCTCAAACGTCCGGTAACCGGGGTTTTTGTCGCTGTCAGCATGGGCGAGATCTGCCAATCGACCAGATTGAGCAATGCGCCGTTCGAATCCATCTGCATTTTAGCCGATAGCCAGTAACCACGGTCGGAAACCGCGTAAAGTTTGCCATCGGTGCCGGCGGCGAGGCCGGATAACCCGCCGAAGCGTTGATCTTTGGACTGCAAATGAAAGGCGCCAAGGAGTGTCAGCGCGCCGAAATTTTTTTCCTCCGGACGTTTGGGATCGACTTCGATGGGTGCCAGTTCGACCGAGATTTCATTCGAAGCGATCTGAGCGGCTGCAGCACGAAACACTGATAGCAGCGCGGCAACGAGCAGGATGATCGGCAACACGGAATTGTGTCGTTGTTCAATCACAGGGGGCGATTACCCGCGGTTCGTTGCGTCAAGAAAACCGCCTATCCGAAGTCTGTCATTGCCGCATGTGTAAAGCGGGAATCCAGGCAAATCCGGACTGGACCCCCGATAAAAACATTCGGGGGTGACGCCTTTAAGAAAGATTTCATCGTCCCCAGCTTGTTAAATTCATTTAGCATGACTTGGGGAAAAGGATCGCATCGAAATTGTCTTCGCTCAAGGGAGGGGATTGTTCTCCTTGACAGTAAAGTGAGCGCGTTATACGGGAGAGTGTCTTTATCGCGATAAATTTCGGAATGGCACGCAGGCAAATACATCGTTAGATGAAAACGAGGTGCTGATTTGGGCGCCAGTGTCCGCGACTTTTCCATCGTCGGAACGTCTGTCCAACGGGTCGATGGCGCCGACAAGGTTACCGGCAAAGCCAAGTACGCCGGCGATTTGATCATACCGGGCATGATCGAAGGAAAGTTTCTGCGCAGCCCCTACGCGCACGCGCGCATTCGCGCGATCGACAGCCGCGAGGCGGAGGCTCTGCCCGGAGTCGTTGCGGTTCTCACCGGCAAAGATTTTACCGACATCGATCCCTACATCGGCCGCGGCAAAAATAAGGACCAGCCGATCATCGCCATCGATCGCGTGATCTATGCCGGCCAGCCGGTGGCGGCAGTGGCGGCGCTCGACCGGGCGACGGCCGAAGAAGCGTTGTCGAAGATTCACGTGGAATACGAAGAAATGCCGGCGGTCATCGAAGTCGATGATGCGATCGCGGCCGGCGCGCCGCGCCTTCACGAGTTCGCCGAGCGCAACATCTGCGCTACAGCTGAGCTTGTCAAAGGCGACGTCGAAAGAGGCTTCGCCGAGGCTGACGAGATCTTCGAAGACAGCTTCGAATTTCCGATGATCTATCACTACTCGATGGAGCCGCACACGGCCATCGCCCAGGTCGAAACCGACGGCATCAATATCTGGACATCCACCGGCCACCCCTTCGGCGTGCGCCAGGAAGTCGCGGAAATTTTTCGCTTTCCGTTGTCGAAGGTGCGCGTGCACGTGAACTTTGTCGGCGGCGCGTACGGAAGCAAATCGGGCGGCAAGATCGAGCCGCTGGTGACGGCGCTGGCGCGCAAAGCCGGGCGGCCTGTGCGCGTGGTCCAAACTTTTTCCGAAGCTATGGCGACCTGCCGGCGCCACGCGATTAAATGCAAGCTCAAGACCGGCGTGAAGAAAGACGGCACGCTGGTGGCGAAGCAGGCGGAGATTTATCTCAACACGGGCGCCTACGCGGAGACGGGGCCGGTGGTGACGGGCCGAACGCTAACGCGCATCCTGGGGCCCTACCGCTATCCAAATCTAAAAATTAATTCCTACTGCGTTTATACCAACACAGTGTCAGCGGCGTCGTTTCGTTCCATCGGCGGGCCGCAGACCGCCTGGGCCACTGAATCGCAAATGGATATCATCGCGCAGAAACTCGGCATCGATCCCGTCGAGCTGCGTTTGAAAAATCTGGTCAAGAAAGGCGAAGAGATCCGGCCCAAATACAAGCCGCTGGACGCGGACCTTGCCAAGGGCTTCAAGCTCGTGACCGACAAATTGGGTTGGGACGGTCCTGTTTCAAAGAACGGCTGCGGCCGTGGAGTCGGTTTCGGCACCACCGATCCCGGTGCGCCGCTGGCCTCGACTTCGACGGTTCATGTGCTTTCCGACGGCAGCGTCGTATTTCTCTGCGGCACGGTCGAATTGGGTCAGGGGGCAAAAACCGTGATGAGCCAGATCGTCGCCGAAGAATTGCGCGTGCCGCTGGAGCGGGTGACGATTCGCCCCATCGATACCGCATTCACGCCGTTCGATCGCTCCACGGGATCGAGCCGGTCGACCACGGTGATGGGCAAAGCCGTTGAGCTGGCGGGCGGCGATGCGCGCCGGCAAATCGTCGAATTGGCGATGGAACACTTCGAGTGCCCGGAAGACGCGGTCACTCTCAAGGACGGCGAAGCGATCGCCGGCGGCAAAAAAATTACCTACGGCGAATTGATTCACAAACACTTTGCCATGCAGGGCGGCGAGTTGGTGGGCACCGGTTACGCGCACAGCGGCATGGCGCCGACGCCGGCCAATCCGCTGTTCTGGGAGATCGGTATCGGCGCGGTGGAAGTTTCGGTGGACCAGGAAACCGGCAAAGTCCACGTCGAAAAATATGTGACCGCCGCCGACGCCGGCAAGGCGCTTCATCCGCTGCAATGCGAAGGGCAGGACGAAGGCTCGGCGATGATGGGTTTCGGTCATACATTCTATGAAACCTACCACTTCGAGGCCGGACAAATCGTCAATTCCACCTTGATCGATTACAAGGTGCCAACCTTCGACGACGTGCCGGACGAGTTCGAATCGATTCTCATCGAAGACGCCAACGGGCCGGGACCGTACGGCGCCAAAGGCTTGGGCGAGGGCGGCATCATTCCGGTTGCGCCGGCTGTTGCGAATGCGGTTTTCTGGAGCACCGGGGCGCGCGTCAAATCGCTACCGCTAACGCCGGAAAAAGTTTGGCGGGCGATCAAGGAGGCTGCCAATGAGCGTAAGGACTAAAAAAAATGAGACTCCCCGGTTTACTGTGAAGAAGTTTTCACCGCGGAGGACCCAGCGCGACAGAGATGCAATCAAATGGGAACAAGTTTTCACCACGAAGGACACGAAGGGCACGAAGTTCGGAGTTTTGGTTATCGGAACCCTTCGTGGCCTTCGTGATCTTCGTGGTGAGCAATCGAACCTGATCGTGACACACTTTTCACGCGACAGTCTAAAAAATAGAGCCTTTGCGGCTTTGAGTTTTCTGTCGCTGCTATTCTTTGCTTCAGTCGGCTTGGCGCAAACTTCCTTCTATCAAGGAAAAACCATCACCATCATTCGCGGCAGCGCGCCGGGCGGCGTCGGCGAGATGCGCACCCGAGCTGTCGCAAATTATCTAAAGAAACATGTGCCGGGAAGCCCAACTATCGTGATCGAGTTCATGCCCGGCGCCGGTGGTACCAAGGCGGCCAATCATCTCTACCGCGGCGCGCGCGCGGATGGCCTTGTGATCGGCAGTGCCCCGAGCGGCATGGTGTCGTCAGCGATTTTGGCCGAGGCCGGCGTTCAATACGATCTCGACAAGTTCATCTATCTCGGCTCGCCGAACAGCGAATCGCATTATGTGTTTTTTACCAATCGAAAACTCGGCTTGA
>CAMLCX010000379.1 GCA_946478635.1 uncultured Pseudomonadota bacterium | reverse complement strand
ATGACGAGCCGGACCCTTCCGAGCCCGGGCCAGTGGCACTGCTACGAGTGTGGAGGGAAAGCCAAGCGTCTGCATAAGTGAATTAACCTAATTTCTTGATCACCTGATCTAACAAACGCCGAAAATTCCCCTCTGCTTTCAGCCGCTCCTCTGCCCGCCGCACCGCGTGGCTGGACGTCGCGGCTTCTTTCACTTAAAGGAGTTTCGCCAACTCCGTCATGCTCACCTGCCCATAGCGTCGGGCAATCGTTTGTCAAGTCGTTTGTCAAGCCTGACACGACGACACGATGACACGACGACACGACGACCGACGACAAGTAACTTTAATAGGGACGAGCGATGCCGCGTTACCCGCGAGTTCAGGCATGGATCCGGGCCAAGGCGTGCCGCGCGGCTGCTCGACCGTGGTTTAGCGCTTTAATATCTTGAGCGAAAATGTCTTATGGCGACGGATTAAATCGAAATCGTCGCGATTGAAAGTATACAGGTCGGCGCCGATGCGTCGGGCACAAAGTGCCAATAAGATATCGTTTAAAATCTGTTGCATTTTCGACTTGAAGCTAGGCTCTCGCCGCGTAACTCGAGCGATGATTTTGCCTGCTTCTTTCCAGTCCTGGAAATTTGGAGCGATGACACGATTGGCACGTTCGAGTGATCCGACGTATCTTTCGACTAGGCGGACTCCTTGGCTATCCAGCGCCCCGGCGTAAAGTTCTTCTACAACAACACTAGCAAGATAGGTTCGAAAGACTAAAGGTAGGAATCTTCTTTCAAAGAACGCAGCGCCATCCTCGGAACGCATCGCAAATAGATAGACATTGGTGTCTAAGAAAATCGGCACGATCGTCAGTCGTAAACGTCGACGAAACGGCCGCGGCCCTTGCGGATCAAATCCTTCAGGGTGGCGTGTATCTCTCGATTGATTAGACTCTCTTGCAGCGCTTTGGTCACCGCGTCCTCGTTTGTCGACGCCTTCAGAGTTTTACGCGCTCTGCGAAGCAGCTTCTCACTCAATCGAACCGTGGTGCGTTTATCCGCTGCCATAACATGCCCTCCGCCCCGGAGAATAACATTCGCTTGGATAGGCTACAAACTGATTAGGGCCTTCAATGAAGGATCGCGGGGCAAATTAGGAGACATTTATTCTCACTCCGTAGGCGAGGGATTTTGCCCGCTGCGCGGGGGCCGGGGCTCGACAGACTCGTAGAACTTCTTGCGCTGTTCCGCGGTGAGCAGCGCCTTGGCCTGTTCGACGGCGCGCACCCGCGCGATCCGCAAATCCGCTCGCATCTTTTCGACTTCGCGAATCTTCTGTTCGACCTTCGGGACGTCAACGGTGGGCTTGTCGAGCAGCGCCGCGATGTCCAAATCCATGATTCGACTGTCCGCGTCGGTGCGTATGCTCTGGCGCTGATAGGCATCGCGCAGCTGTTCCAGCTTTTTAACCTGCTCCCCGGTAAGCCGGAGATAATCCTTATACCGCAACATCTGCGATATCACCGGCTGATCATCCCGCGAGTCGCGCCCGCCAAACCGTTCCCGCAGCTGTCCGCTCCACTCTTGCAGGGCGCGCTGCAAGCGCTCCCAGGCATCGGCAAATTCTTCGGGAATCGATGGTTTTAATGGTTCCGCGCCTGGCAGAGGCGAGACCAGCATCAAGTTGCATGAAAGAACGCTAATGAGAATCAACTTTCGCATAAGGACTCTCCTCTTCTTTAGCTTCTTCCGGAAATTCCCGGTTCGGTCATGCCCCACGGGTCGAGCAGCCTGTCCAATTCTTCCTTGGCCAGCAGATTTTTATTTTGCGCGACTTGGCGAATGGTTTGTCCAGTTGCCAATGCTTCTTGCGCGATCTTGGCGGCGCTTTCATAGCCGATGACCGGCGCCAGGGCGGTCGCCATGGCCAGGCTCTTTTCGACCATTTCTTCGCAGCGCGCGCGGTCAGCGACGATCCCATCGACACACTTGGCGGTGAAGGCATTCACGACATTGGCGCTGAACTGAATCGCTTCGAGCAGACGCAGGCTCATGATCGGCATCATGCTGTTGAGTTCGAAATTTCCCGCCTGGCCGCACAGCGTAATCGTCGCGTCGCAGCCGATGACGTGGGCCGCGACCTGCAGGACGGATTCGCATAGAACCGGGTTGACTTTACCTGGCATGATCGATGAGCCCGGTTGCGTCTCGGGTAAAACGATTTCGCCGATGCCGCAACGCGGTCCGGAGGCGAGCCAACGCAAATCATTGGCGATCTTGATCAGGCCGACCGCGAGGGTTTTCAAGGTGCCGCTCACCTGTACGACCGCGTCTCTGGCGGCCTGGGCTTCAAAATGGTTTTCCGCTTCGCGAAATTGCAAGCCCGTCATCGCGGATAGTTTTTCGATGGCCTTTTTGGCGAATTCCGGATGGGCGTTGATGCCCGTGCCGATGGCGGTGCCGCCGAGGGGCAACTCCGCCAGGCCAGCCGCCGCCGCTTGGATGCGCTCCCGGCTCAACTCGATCTGCCGCGCATAGCCGCTGAACTGCTGGCCCAATCTCATCGGCGTCGCATCGGCGAGGTGCGTGCGGCCGATCTTCATGACATCGTCGAATTCCTGCGCCTTGCGCGCGAGCGCAGCGCGCAGCGCTGCCAAACCGGGCATGAGTTCGCCCTCGATCGCCATGCGCGCGGCGCAGTGGAGCGCGGTCGGGATGGCATCGTTGCTCGACTGGCACATATTGACATGATCGTTGGGATGGATTTCCCGGCTTCCTCTTGGCTTGCCGACAATTTCCAGCGCCCGGTTGGCGATCACCTCGTTGGCGTTCATGTTGGTCGACGTGCCGGAGCCGGTTTGAAAGATATCAACGACGAAGTCACGATCGAACTTGCCGTCGATCACTTCCTGGGCGGCTTGCCGGATCGCCGCGGCGATAGCGGGCTCGAGCAAGCCGAGTTGTTCATTGGCGGCGGCAGCCGCAAACTTAACCATGCCGAGGGCGTGAATGAATGACGGCGGGAAACCGATGCCGCTGATCGGAAAATTTTCGATTGCGCGCTGGGTCTGCGCGCCGTAGTAGGCGTCTGTCGGCACTTTGACTTCGCCCATGGAGTCCCGTTCGGTACGAAAGCCTTGGTCGATCATTTGACCTCCGATCGGTGTGCTTGTGCGGCGCCGAGCTTGGTGGCAGGTCAAGCCTAACATCGGCAAAGCCAAAGCAAAACACTTACCTCTCCGACTCTCTGCCGGACTCTTTCAGCAAAACCGCCACGGCAATGATCCCCGCCATGACCGCGCCGGCGAGCAGTTGCCAGGCGAGTGGATAGGAGCCGGTGCGATCGACGATATAGCCGAACACCGGCGTCCCCACCGTCGCCGCCGCGGAATTGATCGTGATCATCATCCCCAAGCCCGCGCCGGTTCGCGCTTTGCCGGAGATTTCGCCGATCAGCGCATAGGAAACACCTTGATAGCCGACCAGCGAAACTCCGGCGAGAAAGAGAATCGCCATCAGCAACAAATAGGAAGACTCCCTGTGCATAAAGCTCAACGCGCCGATGAGCGCGACCGATAACAGGCCGATGACGATCAACACCATCTTGCGCCGGCCGCCGAATATGCGGTCGCTCGCCACGCCCCAACCGACTCGGCCGACCATCGCCCCCGCCTGAGTCAGCGCCAGCGCTTGGCTCGCCCAATAGGGCGAATAATCCATGACGTCTTTCAGGTAAAGCGGCACATAGGTGATCAACGCCATCTGGCCGATGAGATAGATCGCCGTGGCGCAACTGATCGGCAACAACGCCCAGACGTTCAACGGTGGTGGGCGGACGCCGCCGCTGCTCTTGGCCGGATCCGTGTCGATGGTTGCGCTCAAGGGCTCACGCCACAACAACGCGAATAAAAATCCAAAGGCGAAGTTGATGATTCCCAGCGCGGCCAGCGAGCCGCGCCAGCCGATGACCAGCACCAGCGACGGCGCCAGGATCGCGGCGAGCACGCCGCCGCTCGGAACGCCAGTTTGCTTGATGCCCATCGCCGTGGCGCGCTCGTGGCGATCAAACCAGGTCATCACGCCGATGCTGGACGCTGGATTGAGAAAGCTGTAACCAAATCCGGCGAGGAAAAAACTCACCCAGGCCGAACCGAATGACGGTGAAAAAGCCGCTGCGGTGGTGCAGAGGCCCAGACCGAGATGGCCCAGCAGTGTGGTCTTGCGCACGCCGAGCCGGTCGGCGAGCCAGCCGGTACCGAACGAAGCGCCGGTCATTGCGAGATAAAAAGCCGAGAAAAACAAACCGACCTGAGCGCGCGATAAGCCCATTTCATCTTTGTAAAATGGCGCCAGCGTGTTGATACCGTATTGGGCCGCCGCGCCGATGATATGCGAGACGCAGATCAATCCGAGAATTGTCCAGCGAAATGAATCGCGCGGCGATGGGCTGTCGGACATGGGAGAAACTGCAGCGAGTTCAGTCGAAGACGGTGGTCGAATAGGCCTCGGCGTCGATGAAGGTCTCGATCACGCTCGGTCCATTGAGAGCCCCTGCCCACTCGAGAGCCGCGCGAAAATCCTCGGAATTTCTCGCGGCCCGGCATGGCACGCCGAAATAGTGCTGCGGCGAGTCGGGCGGATCGCCCAGGCGCACGCCGGAGAGTGGATAATTTCTGCGCTCTTGCTTAACCTTCATAAGGCCGAGCCAGCCGTCGTTGAGCACGATCGTCGGCACCGCGAGATTTAGGCGCCGCGCCAGCGCCAGCTCGCCCGCCGTCATTTGGAAACCGCCGTCGCCGACGACGCAAATCACCGGCCGGCCCGGATAGACTAATTTGGCGGCGTACGCCGCGGGCATGCCGTAGCCCATGGACGACCAGCCGTTGGTCGCGAGCAGAGTGCGCGGCAAGTCGGTGCGCCATTGGGTGGCGATTTGATGGGTATGGGCGCCGACGTCATACGAGAGAATGCCATCCGCCGGCAGCCAGGCGCGCAAGGTGTCGATCACGTGATGCGGGGAAAAATTTGCGCTCGTTGGACGGAGCGCTCGTTCCAATGATGTACGATGTTGCCGCCATTCGTCGGCCGACCATTCGTTTTTGACCGGCGCAATGGCGCTCATCGCTTCGATTGCGCCATCGAGATCGCACGCTTTGTTCCAGATGAAGATCGGAAGAGCGTCGTGTAGGGAAAGAGTGTAGATCTCGGTGGTC
>CAMLCX010000378.1 GCA_946478635.1 uncultured Pseudomonadota bacterium | reverse complement strand
AATTCCGTAATCGAGCGCGGCATAAAAATGCACAAATCCGCCCGTGACAGCGGAGGTCGCGACTCGAAGGGTGACCGGACGGTCGCCGGCCTTCGGCAGATAAGGGTTGGCGAAGGCGCCGGCGTCAAACAGGAAAATCACAAGTGCAACGATTGCTAAATTTTTCATGTCGCCCGGACTCTATTCCAAACAGCGCTACTGTGTAAATAGCAAAGCCTGCCGCGCCGATTCTGCTTGACGCTCAAAGGGCGCTGACCTATTTTTAGCCGGACGCGAAGTGCCTAAGGAGTTACTCATGAGTTCGATGCGATTCCACGTCAGTTGTTTGGTAATGCTGGCGATTATCTTGATTGTTCTTTGCATGGCCGGCGGCATCAACGCGCAAACGCAGAAAATCCGCATCTCGTTGTCGAGCCGGAGCAATACGAATACCTCCTACTACGTCGCTCAAGCGAGAGGCTTTTTCAAAGACGAAGGGCTGGAGGTCGAGTTTATTCAAATCAATCCGCGGCTCGGCGCCATGGCGGTGCTGAACGGCGACGTGACTTTCACGACGTCCTTCGTCAGCACGTTCCGCGGTATCGTGCAGGGGCTGCCGATGAAGACCGTGTTCATCCTCTTGAAGAAAGGCACGTACCATTTGATGGTACGTCCTGATCTCATCAAAGACATTCAGGATCTCAAGGGCAAAAAATTGGGGGTGACGGCGGTCAACGGCGGCGATCACATTATTGGCCGAGAGCTGATGCGCATGAAAGGGCTGGATCCGAACCTGGTGCAAGCCATCGCCGTCGGCGATCCGGCGCTAAGGCTTCAAGCGGCCATCAGCGGCGCGGTGCAGGCCGTTTCGGTGCCGCCGCCGTATGATTTGATGCTTGAACAGAAAGGGCTCAAGTCCATTTCCGGACCGCCGGAAATCGGCGTGCCGTCTTCGGGACTCTTTGCCGCGGATCGATTGATCAAGGAGAATCCGCAAGTGCTGCGCCGCACCATTCGCGCGACGTTGAAGGCGAACCGATTCATCGAGGGAAACAAAGAAGAAACGATCCGCATCATGACCCGGTTTGTGCCCCAGTCGGCGGAAGCGGCAGCGCGCTCCTACGATGTCGAATTCAAGGCGCTCGCCAAGGACGGCCAGATGACGGACGCGGAGATCGAGTTTCAGATGGACCGGCTCGCCGACAAGAAGCGGCCGCTCGATGAGATCCGCGATTTTTCCTTTGCGCGTCAAGCGCTGAAGGAGTTGGAGTCCGGCAAATGATCAGAAGGGAAGTCGCTAAGCCGAATCGCGCGATCAACGGATCATACCGAGGGTTTCGATTCCGATGCTGGGTTTGGGGTTTGTCCCTTGCGCGGGCGCCAGCCGCGTAGGCCGAGAGCCAGCAACATGAGTCCGGTCAATAGCCAGCCGCCGGCGGTTTTCGACTCGGAATTTGCGAGAATGTTGTCGTGAGTCAAAACGTCAAACCACGCGAAGCCGGCGCCGGCTAAAAACAGAATTGCCAGAAGCAAAGCGGTCATTCGAACAAAGGTTTTCATGTTTGGAGCATTGCGCCGATTCTCGTTGGGAGTTGTGTCTTACCGGTAAAGGCCTTCGATAAAGCGAAACGAACTTCACGCCGCTATTCGCCCGAGAGCTTTTTGACCCGCTCAATCACGTCCTTCGGCTGATTCATGACCTCGCGGATTTGCGTCTCGACTTCGGCGCCGGGAAGCGCTTGCAGGTCGAGCCGGCTCTTCTTGGCTTCCTGCACGACTTCAGGATCGTTGAAAGCTTTCAAATAAGCCTCGCGCAGGATCTTGACGCGGTCGGCGGGCGTGCCGGGCGTGGCCATCATCGGCCGCCCCAGGGTCGCCGAGACCAGCATGACCTTGGCGACGCTGCGGCTGAACGAGGATGTTTTTCTTTTATCCATTAGCTCGACGAGTGTCGGCGCGTCGGCAATGCGCGGATCCTTCTTTGCACCGGTCTGAACGATGTGGCGATCGAAGCCGCTCTTGTGCCAGGTGAAGTAGGGCTCACGCGCGAAGTGAGTCGTGATGCCGGTGCCGCGGCAGTGAATCTCGCCCTTCTCCAGGGCGAGATCGATTTCGACGCCGCCCGGATAGCCGCGCACTTCTTGAAACTTCACACCGAGCGTCTCATCCAAGATGCTCGCGACGATGGAAGTCAGATCGGAAGTGCCGGTGGCGCCGCATTTCGGCTGTTCTTTGGCGTTCATGACATCTTCGATTGATTTCCACGGCAGGTCGGCTTTCATGTAAAGAACCAGATCGCGCTGATCGATGCTGCCGATCCACGCCAATTTCGCTACATCGAAACTCGCTTCCTTGCGGCCGAGGAGTTGATCCAGGTAAATGCCGCTGCCCGGCATCCCGAGCGTGAGACCATCGGGTTTGGCGACGCTGTAAACGTAATTGGTCGAGGTCAGCGAGCCCGCGCCCGGCATGTTCTGCACGATGATGCTCGGATTGCCGGGAATGTATTTGCCCATGTGGCGAGCGAGCAGCCGCGCGTATTGATCGTAAAGCCCGCCCGAGGTGAAGCCGACAATAATGCGGATGGTTTTGTCTTTGTAAAATGAGCTCTCCTGGGCGTGCGCTTGCGAGCCAAGCAGAAATGCCAACGACAGCAATCCGAGAACCAGGATCGCCGCAATCTTGCAGCGGCTATTACGTGCGGAACGATTCGTCATTTCCTACCTCCGATGCTTTCGACTCCATTCGCTTATACGGTAAATTCCGGTTCCACTGCAACGGATGGCTTGACAGTTGAGGTTGCGCGGCTTTAATGGCCGGTGTGAAATGGGTAGACGAATTGAAAATCGTCATCATTCCGAGCGGCCGGTTTCTGATGGGAAGCGAACAGGGGCAGGAAAACGAGCGCCCCTGCCATTCCGTCTGGATCGACAGTTTCGGCATCGGCAAGTGTCCGGTCACAAACCGGGAATACGGCGAATTTCTTGCGGCGACGCACAATCCGCCGCCGCCGTTTTGGCGCGATCCGGTATTCTCCGATCCGGAGCAGCCGGTGGTTGGCGCCAATTGGAACGAGGCGATGGCTTATTGCCGCTGGTTGAGCGAAGCCTCCGGACGAAAATTTCGCCTGCCCACTGAAGCCGAGTGGGAGCGCGCCGCCCGCGGCGGGCGCGAAGGCGACCAATATCCGTGGGGGAACGAGCCGCCGGAGGAGAAATCCTATCTCGGCTCTGATCCGGCGACGGGCGGTCCGCCGCGGGTGGGCGTCAACGAACCGAATGACTTCGGTCTCCATAACATGAGTGAAGGCGTGCACGAGTGGTGCAGCGATTTCTACGATTATCATTACTATCGCAATTCTCCCGAGCGAAATCCGCAAGGTCCGCCCTCCGGTCAACGCCGCTCGTCACGCGGCGGCTCGTGGCGCCATCGCATCAAATTCAGCCGCTGCGCGGCGCGCAGCTCGCTGCCGCCGGACTTTCGCTATGCCGACTATGGGTTTCGTCTGGCGCTCACAATTGAATGAAGCGTTCCAACCGTTCCAATCGTTCAAGCCGCTCAAAACGTTTTACGCCGGATTTAGCCGACGATCCAATGTGCCCAGGATGACTCACTCAGGTATGCGGCTGAATGAGTCATTTTTCATTTGACCGAAGCGCGTTCACAGGCTAAAAGGCTGTCGATTGCCTCAGTCAGCGATTGTGCAAAAAAAGAGGAGGTCTTGTCATGAAGTTGAGAAGACAATTTCCAGGGCTATTGGTCAGCGCCGTCGTGTCGCTCGTTCTCATCAGCCCATCGTTCGCCATCGACAACCTCCGCGTCGCTTATCCCTCGCTGAGCACGTCGGTCTTTTCACTGATCATCGCGCAGAAGGAAGGGTATTTTAAAGAAGAGGGCATCAATATCGAGCTGCTGAGCATCCGCGGCGAGATCGCGATCCGCACGACGCTTTCCGGCGACGTTGATTTTTTCACCAACGCCGGCAGCGCCTTGGCAGCGGCGGTCAGAGGAGTTTCGGTTCGCCTGGTCACGGTATTTCAGGACAAGCCGGGCTGGGATTTGATCGCGTCGCCCGAGATCAAGTCGGTCTCCCAACTGCGCGGCAAGAACATTGCGATCATGTCGCCCGAAGGATCGCTCGCCGTGGTGGCGCGCGAGATCCTGCGCAAGAACGGCATCGATCCCACCAAAGACGTGAATTTGGTCGTCATGGGCGGCGACGAAGTGCGCTTCCCGGCGTTGCAGACCAAGTCGATTTCCGCGACGCTTTTCAACACCGCGATGAGCCTCCGCGCTCAGAAGGAGGGGTTTAGCAAACTCGCGAACGCGAGCGAGTATGCCAACCTGATCGAAGGCGGTTTGGCGACGTCCCAGGACAAGATCAAGCAGGGACCGGACAAAATCTTTCGCTTTGTGCGCGGCGCGCTGAAGGGTTTGAATTACTACGTCACCAAGCGGGAGCCGGCGATCAAATACATGATGGACAATTTGCGCCTGAAAGATCGGGAACTGGTGAGCTCGATCTACGACATTCAAACCCGGTTGGTGCTGAAACAGGGTTTCAGCGATGACAAGGTGCTGCAGTCGATGATCGACGACATGAAGCGGACAACTAAAGTGACTCGCGACATCAAGGTCGCCGACATCTTCGATTTGAGCTACGTGAAAAAAGCCAACGAAGAGCTGAAAGCGAGCGGCTGGAAGCCTTAACAAAAGCCCTATTCCCGCTTGGATTGCGTTGCTATCAAAAACTAACACCAACATGTTTGTCATAGCGTACCGCTTAAATATTCCGAAAGTCGAAGACTCTCGGATTCGGAAATTCCTCTCGCCAAGCATGTCCTGAGTCTATCGAAGGGGCGCAAAGACGCTAAGTTCGGAATTTTTATTCTCTTAACTTGGCGGGAGATAAATCCGATTTCTTTGCTTTGCGCCCTTTGCGAGCTTTGCGCGAGATATTCCGAGACTGACCGGTGCGCGAAGTGCGCCCTAACAAAACTGGTTGTTCGTCGACAGGCGAACCTCTTTTTCCCCGCGTCGTCTGGGAAAAAGCGTGTACTGCTGTAGCGCAAATTTTGCGTGGCCTGCGCAAATTTCCGGCGGGGGGATTGCTCGCGCCATGTCCTGGGCAATGTCGAAGGGTACGCCAAGCCCGCAAAGGAAGACTGTTGTCATTTCGACCAACGGGAGAAATCTTTCTTAGATTCCTC
>CAMLCX010000377.1 GCA_946478635.1 uncultured Pseudomonadota bacterium | reverse complement strand
CCTGATTGCCCACTCGCATCTGCTGTCCTCTAATCGCATGAAGTATACAGAGTCGCTATGGGAACGTCCATCTCCTGACTCTTGGTACCCCGGACTCCATCGATCCAAGGTCGCCCGATTTGCGAGGCGCATATCAGACAGTATGTTTTCACAGGCTGGTTGCACAGTCATAGCTAAAATGATGTTTTCAGTTCTTCAGCATCCAATGTATATCGCATCACATTGCTCGCGATCGTGAGCGATTTCCTTTGTTGGATCTGGGCCAGCCGATCGGCAGGACGGTAAGGTAAAAAGAGATCTGGCGAAAAACCTCCGGCTCATCGGTCTGCGGGATATCGAGATAGAGATGGAATAAACCGAGGGTTCGAATCCCTCCGGGCGCGCCAAGTTTCAATTGCTTTTCAGGTTTACTTTCGTTAATCCCATTCGAGCTGATGTCAACAAACAGTTTCAAGCAGATCGACGTCGTCGCCGGATTGATTTATCGCGATGGGCGGGTGCTCGCGTGCCAGCGCCACGAGAAGGGCAGTTTTCCACTCAAGTGGGAATTTCCCGGCGGCAAGATCGAAGTGAGTGAGACGGCGGGTGAGGCTTTGCGGCGGGAGCTCAAAGAGGAATTGGCGATCGACGTGCTGGAATCCGCGGAAGTTTATCAGCACGGGCATCGTTATCCCCGCGGTCCCAATGTCCATTTGCGCTTCTACAAGGTTTTGCGATATGGCGGGGAAATCGAGAATCGCGTCTTTCAACAGATCACTTGGGTCGAGTTGGCGGATCTTCACCGACTGGATTTTCTTGACGGGGATAAGCCATTGATTGACAAGTTGGTCACGGCGGACGGCGCTGAAATCCTTGTTTAAGCGCTGCGGGTTAATTGCCCGCGAGCTTGCTGCGTTAAGGAGGGTTGGGACTGGACCCCCGATTTAAACATTCGGGGGTAACGCCCTGAGAAAAATCTCATCGCGGCTTCTGATACCCCGGAGTTTGCTGCGGGGAAGTCATTCATTCGCCGCATCGGGGGTTACCAGTGTTTGACAGGGCCTTGAACGGCGGTTATCCTATGCGGACTTAACGTGACGGAGGCCATGAATTTGTCGATGTTTTCACGCGTGTTAGTCCTTATATCCGGCGTTCTTATCTATTCAGGCGCCGCTTGTGCCGACGTCTACGTCTACAAGGATAAAACCGGCGTGCTGACGTTTACCAACGTTCCCAGTCATGGCGGTTACCGCCGAGTGCTCAGGGAGAATAACGGCCAGGTATCGAAAGCTTCACCGGTCAATACTTCGTACGATGATTTAATCGCCGCCGCCGCAGAACGTCATAGCGTCGATGCGGAGCTGATCCGTGCGGTCATTAAAGCCGAATCCGATTTCAACTCGGGCGCTCGTTCTCAGAAGGGAGCGATGGGACTGATGCAACTCATGCCTGAAACGGCGCGGCTTCATAACATCGGCAACGCGTATGATCCCAGCGCCAACGTAGACGGCGGCGTTCGTCATTTGCGGATGCTGCTGGATCGCTATCAAGGTGATCTGGAGCTATCTCTGGCAGCTTATAACGCGGGCAGCGCCGCGGTGGAGAAACATGGCGGTATTCCGCCCTTCGCCGAGACACGCGAATATGTGCGCCGCGTGCTGCGATTTTATGACTCGTATCGCGGCAATAGCCTGCAAGTGAGTCCGGCGGTATTGCACTAAAACTCGTCTTTTCTGAGCCTCCCATGGTTTGGACATTTCCGAACCTGTTAAGCCTTTTTCGCATTCTCATCATTCCCGTCCTGGTTTATCTGCTGACGTTTACGGATCCGACGTCGGCGCTGATCGCGGCGGCGCTTTTCTTTTTCGCTTCATGGACCGATTATTTTGACGGCTACTTTGCCCGCCGTAATAAGAGCATCACCCCCCTCGGCCAAATTCTCGATCCGTTGGCGGATAAGCTGATGGTCGCTTCAGCGCTGATTATGCTCGCCGCGTTGGACAGGCCTAACGAACCCAGTGTGCCTGCTTGGCTAGTGGTGATTATTTTGGCTCGCGAGACCGCAGTGACAGTGATCAGAGGAATCGCGCTGACTGAAGGCGTCGTGATGCAGGCGGAAGAACTGGGCAAGTACAAGTTTATTCTTCAGGCATTCGCGGTGGTCGGTCTACTGATTCATTACCGCTATTGGGGGTTGGATTTTTTCGTGGCGGGTATGTACTTCCTCGTGCTTTCTGCGGTGATCGCATTCTGGTCGGGGATAAATTATCACGTACAGTATTTTCGTCTTCGACAAGTGCGCACGGGTCATGTTTGAGCACCGCGAAATTGACAATCTTTCACTGTTCAGGTAGTTAAAAACCTGGCGCGGGTGTAGCTCAGTTGGCTAGAGCGTATGCTTGCCAAGCATAAGGTCGGGAGTTCGACCCTCCTCACCCGCTCCATTTTGAAGCCCTCGAGAAGTCGAGGGCTTTTTTTCTTTGTGCTGTGGTAGGGCCCGGGTTGCGTTGGTTTGCTACTGTCACTGCGATCCGATAAGGTAACTTTAGATCATGCCTTGACGCTAGATTGGCGCGCAAGAGGTCGAAGACCGGGCTCTGTATTTTCTCACCGGCATGGACTGCGGCGTGGGCACTACGCCGAAAGATCTCCCGGTCTTGCCCCCCTCCCTCTTCCTAAAATCCACAGACCTTTCGAGAGTCTGTCCCCAGGAAGCAGCATGCATTCTCCGCTCGTCATCGGTGTGCTCATGGTTTCAATAATCCTGGGCATGATCCTGAATAGTATCGGCCTTTCCTTCGATCAACCGCCGAGCTTTCGCAGAGCAAGACCTTACCAAGAGATTAGCCGCCGAAAGAGGATCCTTCCGCCAGTTCTTCGACCGTCAGCGAACGCGGGCGCTGAAACAGAAGGGCGAAGAGGAAACGTTTGATGATTGACGCGGCGAAGCGATTGTTTGTCGGCATCAAAATTTCGAAGGCCCTGCAAGTCGAGTTGGACAGCCCAGCTCTCGGCACCAAGCATTATTTCGAAGGGACCGGTGACCAGGATAATCTTCAAATCATCACTGTGGGGGAGCACAAATTTATTGGCAGATTCATCGACGATGGATTTCCAGCGGTGGATATCGACGACGTTAGCCGTAACCTTTGCACTACGGTCAAAATGATTACGCGCGGCCGCCGGATCGAGGAGAATGATGTCCAGATTTATTCTTCATGAACCGGCTTCAGGATGCATTCTGGGTGTGCCGCTATGCTAACAATCGCGTCAGGAACATTTTCGCGGTCAAGGACGGACTGTTACCCGTTAGCGATTTTCGTGAACGCCATTTGAGGCGATGACAGAGGCCGAGCTTATTATTTACAGGGAGGGCGGTATGGGCGATAAAGTTGAGATTAGTTTGCGAGACGGTACGTTGGTTCGGCATAAAAGCAAGGGTTATGAAGGCAAGATTGAAGGCACGACGGCGATCAAGACCTGCTTTACGAGGGGCGGCAATTTGCTGGATACGCCGATTTCAAAAGAGCCCTTTCAATATCGCGTGGTCGTCAGCGGTATGTCGCTACGCTATATTGCGCCCGTCGATGACCTGGAAATTCTCGACGAGGCAATGGAGATTCATTGTGTCCGTTGTAACAAACCTTTTTACACCAAGCCTGGTTTAGCGGCCAAAGTATGTGGGCGTTGCGCGTGCGGCGCATGGATCTGTCCGGTTTGCTTGGGATGCCAAGCGGAGAACACCACCAACCCAAAAGCCAAGGAATGCGCACATCAGCGCAAACGATTCGCAAAAAAACTCGCCAACGATAAAAAATAGGTCGCCGGACAAGCGGTTTCGACAGACCGTTTCCGCGGCGATGGATTTGTCTCAAAGTCTGCAAATGATTTTTTGGTAAAATCCGGCAATCATTTAGCAACGGAAAAAGAGTCTGGATTGTCTTCCGAACGCTTTCGTCCAGCCGACACACCTTGCCGCCCACAGAAAATTTCAGAGCGCCCGGAAAACCAACAAGATTAGGTAGGCGCGAGATCCCCCATTCCGGGGGGATAAATCTTCATCCGGGTTCGTCTCAACAATCTGCCGAATTGAACGCAGTCCGTTCGCTTATTTTCCAGGGTTCCATCGATCGTTAAGTCTGCGCAATGTCGATCATTTGTTGTCGGAGGAATTATATGGCCGAAATTACTTGACATATGGAATATTTGTTTATAAAGAAATATTACCAACCCAAGAGCCGCGTATCCATTGGCAAAACTTACAGCAGAGAGTTCCTACCCGATGGCTTTTGAATTATGGGCTTTGTCCCCTGTCGTCGTTTCTGCAGCCGGCGCGGAAATTTGCACGGGGAGATATTGCGTTAAAGCATCGCAAATTTTCACGATGAAAGAATTTTAGATGGCCAAGCTCTACTTTTCGGACTTTCGTTCCTACATCGATGAGCTGGAAAATCGCGGTAAGCTGCACCGCTGGAAACGCGCGGTCAACAAGGATAGTGAGCTGATGCCGCTCATGCGCTTGCAGTACCGGGGCATCCCGGACGATCAAAGAAAAGCTTTTCTCTTCGAAAATGTTGTCGACAGCCGCGGCCGCCAGCACGACATTCGCGTCGCCACCGGCATGTACGGTTCGTCGCGTGAGATCGCGGCCCTCGGTCTGGGCTGCGACGAGCCGGCGGAAATATTCGAAAAGTGGCGCCATGCGCTGGCCAAGCCGTTCGAGCCGCGCCGGGTAAACAGTTCACCTGTTCAGGAGATCGTCTACACGGGAGAAGCGCTGCGAAAATTCGGCGTCACAAGTTTACCCGCGCCAGTGGAAGAGCCGGGATTCAGCGGCGGCATTCGCGCCACGGCGCCGTTCATCACCCAGGACCCTGAAACGGGCGTGCGTAACGTGGGCATGTACAGCGGCCATTTCAGGGGCGAGGACCGCTTGATCGCGGGTATTGCGCCGACCCATCACGCCATCCTCTACCATCATCGCGGCGCGGTCGGCCGGCAAAAGCCTTTGCCGGTGGCGATTGTTCTCGGCGCGCTGCCGGACATCAACTTCGTGTCCGCGGCCAATCTCCCCTACGGAGTGGACGAGCTTGCGGTCGCCGGCGGTATCCGCGGCCGGCCGGTGGACGTGGTCCCATGCAAAACGATCCCGCTGGAAGTTCCCGCCGACGCTGAGATCATCATCGAAGGAGAGATTTCCGTCGATCGCAA
>CAMLCX010000376.1 GCA_946478635.1 uncultured Pseudomonadota bacterium | reverse complement strand
TGATGGGCAGCGCGGTGTTGGAAGCGAGCGAGGAAGCCATTCAACAGATGGTCGTCATGGCGGCTGATGTGTTGAAGGTGAAGGTTGAGGAAATTCAAACCGTGCGCGGCGGTGTGCGCTGCGGCGAGGTCCAGCTCGATTGGTCTCAAGTAATCAGTAAGTTTTACGCGCTCCCCGACGGCGAAGTGATCGGGCGGTCCTACATAAGAAAATCCGGCAAGTTCGCTGCGCTGCCGGTCTTCTGGGAAGCCGCCGCCACGGGCGTGGAAATCTCCGTCGATGAAGAGACCGGCAAAATCACCATGGAGAAACTCGCCACCGTCGGCGACGTGGGACTTGCGATCAATCCGGCGCTGGCCGAGGGCCAGGACATCGGCGCCGCGACCATGGGCATGGGCATCGGTCTTTTCGAAGAGCTCGTCTATGAAGGTTCGCAGTTGATGAACGGTTCGATTCTCGATTACCGCCTGCCGCGTTTTTCCGATTTGCCGAAACACGTGGAGCTGCATCTCGTGCAGAACCAGGACGGCGTCGGCCCCTACGGCGCCAAAGGCGGCGGCGAAGCATCGCTCAATTCCATGGCAGCCAACATCGCCAATGCCGTCGACAGCGCCGTCGGCGTGCGCATCCGTGAAGCGCCGCTCACGCCCGAGCGAGTCTGGCGCGCGCTGAAGGACAAAAAGGTTCAAGGTTCAAAAGTTTAAAAGTTCAACGACTGAATCCGGAAGCCGCTGAACCTTGAACGATTGAACCCTTGAACGAGAATTTTTTATGATGCCCTTAAGACGTTTCACGATTCACCAACCCAAGACCGTAGCCGAAGCTTCGCAGATGCTCGGCGAATTCGGCGAGAAGGGCCGGCTCTACGCCGGCGGCACCGAGCTTCTGCTGGCGATGAAGCACGATCTGCTGCGCTACGAGCACCTGGTCGACGTGAAGACGATCGCCGGCTTGAACAAGATCGAAACCAAGGACGGCGCGATCATGATCGGCGGCACGGCCACCCATGCCGCCATCGAACGCTCGGAGTTGGTACGGCAAAATTTGCCCGTGCTCGCCGAAATGGAAACTAAAGTCGCCAACGTGCGCGTGCGCGCCAGTGGCACCCTTGGCGGCAATCTCTGCTTCGCCGAACCGCACTCCGATCCGGCGACATTGCTGACCGCCCTCGGCGCCAAGGCCCATGTGCAGGGGAAATCCGGAAACAGGACGACAGCTATCGACAAGCTGATCACCGGGGCCTATGAAACATCGCTTGCCAACGAAGAGCTGCTCACCGCGGTGGAAATTCCTCTATTGAGCAAATCCCAGCGCGCCGCCTATTTAAAATTTCAACTCAAGGAACGTCCGACGCTCGGTCTCGCGCTGATTTTGGATGTTGATGGCGACACGGTCAAGAAAGCGACGGCCGTGGTCGGCAGCGTCGGCGCCGTGCCGACGCAGTCGGACAAAGCCAACCAGCTTCTCACCGGCGCCAGAGCGCAGGTCGAGAAACAACTGGCCGACGCCGGCGCCGCGCTCGCGCAAGCTGCCGACCCAGTCGATGACCTCGAAGGCGGCGCCGATTACAAACGCCATCTGATCGGTGTGTTCCTGCGCAGAGCCTTTATCAAAGCGCTTTCATAGATTCGCGGGACTCAGCTCGACCATCGGGGCGCCAATTTGGCACGGATTACCATCCTTCCCGCAGTCGCCAATTGACCATCCGCGTGCTTACAAGCTGCGTCCTTCGATCCTTGCCAAATTTTCTCTGACGCATTCGTCTAACGTTGGCGCATTTTGTTGTTCCCTACACCATTTTGCTCGATGGGTTTTTGCGCCGTTATCGAACGAAAGCTTGTGCGCAAGTGCGCGGCTGGTTATCATCATGATCATCCCACGGCTCGCACGCGAATGCTTTTCCCGGAGGTGTACCATGGAGAAAATCGGGGAATTCGCCGCACGGCTCTTCTTGGAAGCTAAACCTCTGCTCGATTGGGCGGTTAGAAATTGGGCGATCACGACGGTCCTACTCGTTATCCTCATTTACGGGGCCGGAAAACAGAAACGGCTGGATCGCCATCATCTCTGAGTCCTATCCCGCTTCTTTTTGTTCCTATCGGCCCAACAATCCGAAATGCGGGGGGCATCCGCGCTTCTTCCGAACGTTGACGGCCCACCTTTGCCTGCGATAGTGTCGCGCAAAGGTTTCGACGACTGATCTAGTCGATAGCGCCGAGGCAGTATAATTCCGGGGGTCAAATGGCAGGTGAAAAAACCGTAGATGCCGTCACGTTTCGCATTCGCCACACCATGATGCTGGTCAGCAACCTCGATCGCAGCATTGATTTTTATACGCGGTTATTGGGCATGGACACCCAGCGCATTCGGCTCGTGCCCGAGAAAAACGAGCGCGTCGGCTATCTGGGTTATGGCACGGAAGACGAATTTCCCGGATTGGAGCTTATCGAGACGGGCGGGCCGGCTCATATCAAAGAGATGCCCAAGTGGTATGGCCACGTGGCGCTCTATGTATCCGACCTGTACAAGTTAAGCGAAAAACTGAAAGGCGAAGGCGTCAAGTTTACCCTGGGCCCGCAACCCAATCGCCCCGGCAGCCAGGACCACGTTGCTTTCATCGAAGACCCCGACGGCTACGTCCTGGAACTCACCGAACGACATTCAAAGAGCGGACCTCCGGTGAAAGTTAGCTGAGCCCGCGACTCACTGGACATCTTGACGTAGAGAAAAGGTCAGAGGGCGATCCGTCGTCGCGTTTCGCGCATCAGCGTGCGCGTAAAAAGAGCGCGTCGTACTGCTTGGTGTATTCTTGCAGTTTGTCCGCGAGCTGAACCCGGCTCGGCGCGACTTTGAGTTGACTCGGGTAACCTTCGGGCTTGAGCCCCGGCCTCGCCGATTCGCGGCCGCGTTGAATAAAGATCTTTTGCCCTTCATCCGAAAGCGCAAAATCGATAAACAGCTTCGCCGCATTGGCATGCGGCGCTTTATCGACCACGCTGATCGGATGAAGCGCCACGATGGCGGGTTCCAATCCCACCCAATCAACTGGCGCGCCGTTCTTTTTCAGTAAGTGGGGCCGGTACCAATAGGCGACGATCTGCAAATCGTATTCGCCGGCGCTCATGAGCTGAGTGACCAATGACCGGCCGCTGCGCGTCGCGACATCTTGCCTGGCCAGCGCCTGCATGAACTCCAAGCCTTTTTTCTCACCCATCAAATAAAGCATGTTGGCAAACCAGCGATCTTCGTTCTGGTCGAGCACCATGCGGCCCTTCCAGCGCGGATGAAGCAAATCTTCGTATCTTTTAGGAATCTCGTCGCGCTTCACGCGCGTTGTGTTGTACGCCGTCACGATCAAGTTGTCATAAAGGTCGGTCCAATAGCCGTTGGGATCCTTGAAGCCTTCGGGATAGGCGGCGGCAAGGGGCGTTTTGTAAGGCGCAATGAATCCTCTTCGTTGCAGATGATAGGTTTCGAATTCACCGACGCTGACCACGTCGGCATTATAAGCGCCGGTTTGCCGTTCGATATTCATGCGGCTCAAAATCTTGTCGTGCGTCGAGCGAAAAATATCCGTCTTGATAAACGGGTATTTGGCCTCGAACCCGACGGTCAGGGCGCGGGCAAATTCGGTTTCCACTGAGGTGTAGAAAATCATCTTGCCTTCTTTTCTTGCGCCTTCCACCAGCGCTGACAAGCGCGGGTCGGCTTCGCCGCCGTGCGCGATGGCAGTAAGAACAACGAGCGTGACCCAAGCACCGAGTGCGGTTCCGAGCTTCATCCCCTACCTCCGTCCCGTGGTTGTTAGCGCAAGCGTTGCGGCGTGAATCGCTTCCCAATTACGATAGCGGTCGATTCCGGCAAATGTTTCCTCGGACTGATTCCAAGGACAATCGATCAGCGCGACCGGCAGCTTCATGTCATCGGCTAGATATTTCGCCATGGGCAACGAATCCTCGATCGCCCAGCAGAATCGGCGGGTCGATAACTCCGCCAAGGAAATTGCCCCGGTGTGGCCCGGCGTGAAGCGCGAGTATTTGTCGACGACGGTAAAGGAACTGTGAGCGACTTGATGTTTTGCCAACCACGCAAGCGACACTTCGACGCTCTCCGGCGGCCGGCCCGTGACGATCGCGATATCGAAACCCTGCGCTGCCCAGCCGTTCAAGACAGCTATTGCCTCTCTGACCGGCGCCATGCTCAAAAGCTGATCCGGCCGATGGACGATTCGGTATAACTCATCGCGCTCGGAAGGAGATAGTCCGCAGGAGCGGCCGACGTCGAAATCAGTGAGTTGCTCGTACGCTATGCGCTTGCCGAACTCGCGTTCGACGATAACGAGAAAATGGCGCGCGGCTTCGCACAGCACATCATCTAAATCGACATAGATCGCTTTGGACCCGGCTTCCATCCGAATACCGATTACTCCAGGATTGCCTTCAAACGCTGGGTCAATTCCTTTTGCAGTTTATACGTTTGGCCGGGCTGGTACAGCGTCGTCTTCCACTGCGCGACGTCAAAGGGGAGTTTGTCCACCGGGGTGGAACAGATATGCACGCAGGGCTTCTTGAGCGCGTGGGCGTAGCCGGCTTCATAAAGAACGTTGGGTTTGGACTCCGACAGATCGACAATAACCGCGATGGATTTACGAATCATGCGCTGGATCTCCTCGACCACATTGCCCTGGAACTCGCGCCGATCGACCCGGTCGCATACCGCGCCGACTTGTTCCGCAGCGTTACTCATCGCGACAAAAAACACATCCTCATACTGAGGCGCGAAGGGCATGGCGGCAAAGATGAGCTTAGCGACCCTGGTCGTCTCCGCCGGGCTGGTGTGTGTTTTCGAACTCTGGATTTCCGCTTGCAGCGCGGGAACAAGCCCGTCGAGAGTGACGACTCCCTTGGACGGAAGATTTCTTTTCAACCCCGGAATCACGACGAACGCGCCGTCGACTTTCGCCGCGTCCTGGTAATGCTGCGCCTGGCGGCTGGCCTCGGCGGTGAGGCCGGGAAAATCCCAGCGCCGCGTTTCAACGATAAATTGACGGCCGTCCGGCGCGTACACGATGAAATCAGGAGCCAGCCCGCCGATCGCTTTTTCCGTCGCGAACTTGAACCCCGCCTCACGCAGACGCTCGGCGACGATTTTGTCAATATCCTTTTCGGTTTGTTCCGCCATCCAGTTGTTTC
>CAMLCX010000375.1 GCA_946478635.1 uncultured Pseudomonadota bacterium | reverse complement strand
TCGCGCACGCGCTATCTCACCTATGATCCTGCCGCGCCGGAGCGCCTGTATGCAGGCATCGAAGTCGGCGGCATGCTGGTCAGCGACGACAGCGGTTATAACTGGAAGCCCGCCAACGAAGGATTGACCGACATGGATATTCACGAAGTGCTCGCCAGCGAGGCCAATCCCAATATGGTCTATCTCGCTTGCGGCGAAGCCTGCTTCCGCAGCCTGGATCGCGCCGGTCATTGGGAAGATATTTCACCCAAAACCCATGACTACGGCACGGCGGTGGCCGAGGACCAGCGCGGCGTCGCCTATCTAGGCTGTGCCAAAGGGCGGCCGAATCTATGGATCCGCGAAGAAGGCGCCAACGCCGCCATTTTCCGCAGCGGCGACAAAGGCGCGACCTGGGAAAAAATGGCCGACAACCTTAAAGGCGGCGTGATGCATATGTGCCCGGCACCCGGCGGCAACGGCATGATCGCCGGCACCTCCGACGGATCGTTGCTCGTGATCGACGACTCGGGCGTGCGCGAAGTCGTCAGCGGCCTGCCGTTTGTCACGTCGGTGGAGTTGGGAGCGTAAGCATCTAATGAAAGCTCTTCTGCTGCTTTGCTCTCTCATCTTCGCCCCGTACGCCGTTGCCCAGGACGCCAAACTCATCGCTGAAGCAAAGAAAGAAGGCAAGCTCGTCATCTATGGTTCCATGGAGCAGGATATTTTCGAGGGCGTGCGCCAATCGTTTGAAAAGAAATCCGGCATCACCGTGGCCTATTGGCGAGCTTCCGGCGCGGCCGTGCTCGAGCGCGTGATCACCGAGCGCAAGGCCGGCAAGGCGGCATTTGACGTCGTGCTCAACAATGCCGGGCCCATGGAAATCATGCTTGCGGACGGGGCCTTCGTGAATTACCAATCTCCGCTTGCGAAAAATTTTCCGCCGGACTTTGTCCATCCGCAGCTGGGACCGAGCTACCGCACCGGCATCGTCGGCATCGTCTACAACAAGAACATCCTCACTCCCGACAAGGCGCCCAAAACCCTCGAAGATCTCTTGAAACCCGAATACAAGGGAAAGCTTGCCTTTCCCGATCCGACGCGCGGCGCGGTCGCGCTCATGTGGCCGGCAAGCCTCTATAAACTTATGGGTAGAGATCGCGCCGACGATTACCTGCGCCGTCTCGCCGCAACCCGGCCGATCATGGTCGAAGGCGTGCTCAACGCCGCCGAGCGCGTAACAACCGGCGAGACGCCGCTCGCAATCAGCTACTTGAAGTATGTGGCGGTGTTCGGCCAAAAAGGCGCGCCGCTCGATTACGTGCGCATGGACAAGATGTTGGGTCACAGCCACGCCATAGCGCTCAGCAGCAAGGCCCATCATCCGAACGCGGGAAAGGCGTTCATCGATCATTTTCTCGGGGACGATAGTTTAAAAATTATGGCGAAACACGGCGAATTCGTCACCCGCAAAGGCATCTATCCGCCGATCCCGGATGCCGACAAGATTCAGATCGTCGAGATGGACGAGCTCGATACTCAGGGCTTCGCGGAAAAACGCAAGGAATATCGCAAGATCTTTTTTCAGTAAATTGGAGTGATGGAGTATTGGAGTAATGGAGTGCTGGAACTCCAAGGCCCAGACTCTGGCGGCCAAACAGCAGTTGTCATCTCGAACGAAGTGAGAGATCTTTCCGGGAAAGTCTGTCCACTCAACTTCAAATGACTGAAAGCATTTTGACTAATCCGGGCGAAGAATTATTGCGAGAACAATTCTAAAAGGATTTCGGCCGATGAAACTCTACACATTCTTTCGTAGTTCCGCTTCCTATCGCGTGCGCATTGCGCTCAACCTAAAGGGCCTTGCCTACGAGCAAGCGCCGATTCATTTGCGCCGCGACGGCGGCGAGCAACTGTCCGCGGCGTACCGGGTGATCAACCCGCAGGCCCTCGTCCCGGCTTTGGAAGATGGTGGAAGAATCATGACCCAGTCCCTTGCGATCATCGAATATCTCGACGAAAAACATCCGAAGCCGCCGATCCTTCCAGCGGATCCGGCGGATAAAGCGCTGGTGCGCAGCATGGCGATGATCATTGCCTGCGAGGTCCATCCGATTCAGAATCTTCGCGTGCTCAATCACGTCAAAAAGGAATACGGGCAAACCGACGAGCAGGTCAATCGCTGGGCGCAGCACTGGATCGATCTCGGCCTGTCGGCGCTGGAAACCATGATCACAGCGGCCCCATCGCGCGGCAAATTCTGCTTCGGCAATTCCCCGACACTCGCCGACATCTGCCTCGTGCCGCAGCTCGGCAATGCCCGGCGTTACGGCTGCGACCTCGCGAAGTACCCGGCGATTCTAGAGATTGAAAAGAACTGCATGGCGCTCGCCGCGTTCGCCGACGCCGCGCCGGAAAAACAGCCGGACGCCGAGTAGAAGGTTGCGGTTCCTAGGGATTAGGTTTCAGTTTCGGAACTGATGGGGCAGGCGGGCGATAGTTAGCGCGACCCGGAATCCAGGAATTTCAAAGACCCGTGGATACCGGCTTTCGCCGGTATGACGACAAAAGACGCTGGTGATTTATTGCCAAACTTGTAGGTCGGGACCATCCGTAACTGGCGACTGACCGCTGAAAACTGCCTTCACGCATGTTCGTCCTGAAGCAATTCCTCAAAGTCGTGCTGCTACCGCCGACGTTGTGGCTGCTGATGCTGCTCGCGGTGTTGATTTTTTGGCGCCGCAGTTGGGCGCGGAAACTGCTGCTATTCACGCTTTTTTTCATATTCGCTTTGCATAGCGGGTTGGTCAATTATGGCTTGCGCTATCCGCTCGAATCGCAATATGCGCCGGTCATGGACCCCAAGGCAGCAAATCCTTACGACGCCATTGTCGTGCTGACCAGCGGTATCGTGCCGGCTGAAGGTCTCGTTCCTTTTCCTTCCATCGACGAATATATGTTTCGCCGCCTCGATGAAGCGTGGCGTTTGTATCAAATGCAACCCAAGCCGATCATTGTTTCCGGCGGCCATGTCAATCCTTTCACCGCGGATAGAAACGAGAACAAGATCGCTCGCGATTTTTTGATCAAATGGGGAGTGCCGGCAAGCGACGTCATCGGCGAAGCCAAATCTCGCGATACCTTTGAGAGCGCTCTCGAAGTGCAAAAACTCTTAAAGCAAAAGGGCTATAACCGCTATCTTCTGGTTACTTCCGCGGTTCATATGCCGCGCAGCATGCTTGTATTTGCCGCCCTCGCGCCCGAGCCGATACCCGCCCCCGGTGATTTTTCGCTCGGTAGAATCGAGTTCACTCCTTTCGATTTTTTTCCCAACGAGGGAGCGGCGCGGCAATTATTCGTCACTCTGCATGAATTTGCCGGCCTGGCGAACTACCACTGGCGGCTGCGTTTCTCCGGACCTTAACGGCACGCGCCGGCAAACTCTGTTTGCAAATGATCGTCGGAGTGATAGAGAAAACCTTGATTTTCAGCCAACGCCACGGCGCGTTGCGGCGTGAATAGAGTATCGAAGCAATGCTTCCGCGCGAAGAAAACGATCTGCTCACCCAGGCAGGCGCAGGCAAACCGCTGGGGCAGTTCATGCGTCGCTATTGGCTGCCGGCGTTGCTGTCGGAAGAAATTCCCGAACCCGATTGTCCGCCCGTGCGTGTGCGGCTGCTCGGTGAGGACCTCGTCGCCTTTCGCGACAGCCAGGGTCGCGTCGGTCTCCTGGACGAGCATTGCGCGCATCGCGGCACCTCGCTGTTCTTCGGTCGCAACGAGGAGTGCGGCCTCCGCTGCATTTACCACGGTTGGAAATACGACATCGACGGCAACGTCCTGGAAACTCCCGCGGAGCCCTCCGGCGGCACCTTGAAAAATAAAGTCCGCCAGGCCGCCTACCCGTGCAAAGAAGCGGCGGGCATCGTCTGGAGCTATCTCGGACCAAAAGACAAGATACCGCTTCTGCCGAATTACGAGTGGATGAATTTGTCGCCCGAGCAGCTGTATGTGACCAAATCCGTGCAGGATTGCAGCTGGCTTCAGGGACTGGAGGGCGAATGCGACTCGTCTCACCTGTCGATCTTGCATCAGGCATTTTCCCAGACCAAGCGCGGCGGCGGCGACCCCGACATGTATGCCGCCGACTCGGCGCCGACTCTCGAAGGCATGGAAACCGACTACGGCATGCGCATGATTTCCTGCCGCAAAGCGGACGCGACCACGATCTATCTTAGAATTTCCAACATCGTCCTTCCCTGCCACGGTTTTATTCCCACCGGCGGGCTCAAAGGCAATGTCGAAGGCTATACCATCCATTCCCATGTGCCGATCGATGACCAACACAGCATGCGCTACAACATCCACTTTCGCCGCAACCGGCCGATCCGCCCGGAAGAAAGACAGCACGACCGCGAAATCGCCGCTGACTTCACGAAAGTCCGCAACCTGCGAAACAATTATCTGCAGGATCGCGACGAGCAGCGACGCGAAACGTTCACCGGCATGGGCCGGACGTTCCTCACTCATGATTCGTGCGCGACGGAGAGCATGGGTCCGATCTACGACCGCTCGCAGGAACATCTGGGGGTGAGCGACATGACCGTGATCGCGGTGCGAAAATTCTTGCTCCAATGTGTGCGGAACGCAGCTTCCGGCAAAGAACCGCCGCACGTGATTCACGCGCCGGGACAAAACGATATGCGTCACGTCGCCGTGATCGTATCGATGATCCCGGCGAGCAAAGACCCCAAACAGTTTGTCAGCGAACAATTGAAGAAGAAAAAATATTGGGAAACCGCGGGCGAATGAACTACCCCGCAGCAAGCTGCGGGGTTTGAAAGACCTTTATGAGAATTTTACCAACGTCGTCACCCCCGAATGTTTTTATCGGGGGTCCAGATCCGGACTCTCCTAGATTCCCGCTTAAAGCATGCGGGAATGACGGATTTCGGATTAGCGATTTACTTGACGCAGTAAGCTGCCAGGAATGAACCCTTCAGCGATTCAATCTCAGCTCACCGCGCACATCAAATCAGCGTAGCGATACAGGAGGCCCCATGCGAGTCGTCGACGTCATCAGCGAAATTCTCAAGCGTGAAGGCGTGGAGTTTCTGAGCTGCTATCCGACCAACACGCTCATCGAAGCCGCGGCGGCGGCCGGCATCAGGCCCATCGTGTGCAGCCAGGAGCGTGTCGGAGTGGGCATCGCCGACGGCTTTACCTGGGT
>CAMLCX010000374.1 GCA_946478635.1 uncultured Pseudomonadota bacterium | reverse complement strand
GCCTTTGTTCTGGCGAACCATAAGCACCTTCATTTAAGAGTCACTACACTAGTTGCCGATTCGCACTGGATCGACCGCATCCTGAACCGCGCGAATGATGGACAGCGCCGTGAGCTTCCCGGTTTTGGGATTTTCGCTGGGGACATTCTCTATATGGACGTGGAGTTTGCCGAATTCCCCCTCGACGTCGATGTCATGACAGTTGCGCACAAGTCCAGGCACTGCGAAAATCTTTACCCGTGTTTGATCCGGGCCGATGCCCGCCAGGCTCACGGCGGCGGTGACATTGACGTTGGCGGGAAAGCCACGGCAAGCCTCTCGGGCAGAGCCGGAAAAAATTTCTTTCTCCTGTTGCAAACCCGCGAGGGAAATCCCTCGTTCGACGAGATACGGCGCGCCTACCAATCCGGCCGGCGGCTTGCGCGTGGTATGCGTGACGTGAGTAATGGCGCCCATGACGGCCGACTTGATGCCGTCGAGTCCGGCGATGGCGCCGGATGGAACATAAAGGCGGCAGCCGGTGCGGCGCGAGTTCTCGATGATCTCCGGGTGATCGAGCAAGGCACCCACGCTGATCACCATCAAATCTTTCCCTGCGGCGAAAACCTGCTCGGCCAAACTGGCGACGACCGCGCCGCCCGCCGCTTCGACGATCATGTCGGCAGCGTCGATCAGATTCTTCAATGAGAGATAAGCCGGCGGCTGGGCAAACGCGGCAAGAAACTCGCGCGCATGGCTCTCGGTGCGGCTGGTCACGCCGGCGACGCGGATCGAAAGCTTGCCGCTATCGACCGCGCGGACCAGGGCTTTGCCGATCGCGCCGCAACCGACGATACCGATGGATTTCATAGGAGCGACCTCCCAGTCTCTCGTTCTATCGCTGAGCGCGTTCCAGCGTCAACGAGACGGCGCAAGCCCGTAGAGCATCCAGTAAACAACTACCCCGGTAACTGAAACATAGAGCCATATCGGAAACGTCCAGCGCGCGATGCGTCTGTGCGCGTCGAATCGTTCTTTAAGCGCCCGATTAAGCGTGATCAGCGCCAGCGGCACCACAGTCACGGCCAAGACCGTGTGGGTCAATAGTATGGAAAAATACACCGGGCGGACCCAACCCTGACCTCGGAACGGTACCGAACCGACCTGATAATGGTAGATCAAATAGGAAATCAAAAACAGGATCGAGCAGGTGAAGGCCGACAGCATGCAGGTGCGATGCGCGTCCCGATGACGCGACTTGATAAAAACAAATCCGGCCAAAAGAAAAACGGCGCTGAGGGAATTCAGCGCCGCATTCAACGTCGGAAGTGAGGACGCGGTCATTACCTGGCAAAGATGTCGGGCAACAACATCAGAATCAAAAAAACACAGAGAACAAACGGCGAAAGCGCAATCAGCGCCAGCGTCTTCTTTTCAAATTTGAGGTGCATAAAATGCATGGCGACCAGCGTAGCCTTCCATACGGCAAGCACAATCAGCAAGCTCACGAGCAGCATCTTTGGCAGATGCATATAAACCATCGCAACTTCGACGATGGTCAGCGCCAGGAGAATATAAAAAATCTTCAGATAATTGGCGGTTGAGTGTGCTTCCGATGACATGGCGACTCCTAGATGAGATAGACAAACGTAAAAATCAATATCCACACGAGATCGACGAAGTGCCAATACAACCCGGCGATCTCCACATGTCTTGCGCCGTAGCGGCCGCGACTCACCGCGGCAAGAACGCTGGTGTTATAAATCACGCCACCGGTCACATGCATGCCGTGAAAGCCCGTGAGCACAAAAAAAGTCGTCGCGAAAAGATCCGTGCTGAAAGACAGCTTGTGCTCCGGTAAAGTGTGGCCGATCAGGTGGGTCCACTCGTAGGCCTGCAAACCGAGAAAGATCAAGCCGCCAAGGATCGTAAACCCCATGAATATCCTGAACCGCGCCTTGTCACCGTCGTGAATGGCCGCCAATGCCAAGACCATGGTCACGCTGCTGACAATCAGCAGCAAGGTCATGAGCGCGGTGAGATTGATGCCCAACACGTCGGCGGGCACCGGCCAGTTCTTGCTCGCGTGACGGAGGATGCCATATCCGACTATCAAACAACCGAACGACATGGCGTCGCCGGCGAGAAACAGCCACATGCCGAGCTTGCCCCAGTTCTCCGGTGTTAAAGGCGTTTCTGCTGGCTCTGCGCCCGCCTGCATTGCCGCGACATCACTCATCGACTGCTGTCCTCCTGTTTCCATGTGAGCTGTACCATTGCTTCCCTATCGGCTACTTCGCTTCGCTTGCGCGCGCGCCGGTATGTAAAAATAAGTGCGCCGACGATCGAACCCACGACCAAATACGGCGTTGACATGAGAAATAGCACGCTGGCATTGTACCCGTCGGTCGCCGAATCACCGCTTCCACCAAAACAAACCGCGCAAGCCCAAGAGTGAGCCACCCGCCCCAGGAGTACCGTGGCAAGCGTGAACGCGAATATGAAAAATTTCCTAAGCATGGGCAAATTACGCTGCAAGAATTAACGCATCGACTAAAAAGAGTCAACTAATCGACTAAAAAAGATAAACCAATCCGTAGAGAACCGGCCACAGCGCAACGACAAAAATCCAGTACATGCTGCACATTTGCAAGCCGACCTCGTTTCGTCTGTTGTATTTTCCTTGCCGCGCCTTTATCCAGACAACCAGCAACCAAACTAACGCGCCGCAGACATGCGCGCCATGAAATCCAATGAGCGTATAGAATAACCCGCCGTACACGCTGCTCGAGACCGTCAGGCCGAAATGGAGCAAACGAACCCATTCAAAACCTTGGATCAAAAGAAAGCCCGTGCCTAAGAACGCCGTCCACGAAAGCAAGAAAAGCAGGCGCGTGCGGTCGTCGCGACGGTTCGCTCGCAAGGCCAATAACATGGTCACGGCGCTCGCCAATAGAATGAGCGTGTTGACGGCGGTTACCGCAGTGGGTAGACGCGGCTGAAAAGGCGGCGGCCAGACCGACGTTGTCATGCGAAAGACCAGAAACGCGCCCATCAGTCCGGCAAAGAACATGGCCTCTGCGCCCAGAAGCATTACGGTCGCAAGCCATGCATTACTGCCGAGCGGTACATTCGGACGCACCGGCGGCGGAGTTGGCGGCCCGCCGCCGAAGCCCGCTCGCTTGGCCTCAGTAATGCCGGGCAGATCGTCCAATTTGCGAGCGGTTGAGCTTTTTGCCATTGAACTAACTCAAGCTAGTAAGCGATTATGAATGCGATCACCGCCGCGATATACAATACAGCCAGTAGCGCCAGACCAATCCCCCAGCGCCATGTGCGAGATTCATCGCTCTGAGGCGGTTCCATAATCCAATGATTCATAGCGGTACCCGGTCCAACGCCATCACCAGCAACAGCGCTGGAAGATAAATCAAAGAGGCGAACAACAAACGTCGCGCGCCCAGGCGGGTCGGCGCCATGACCAGGCCGATGCCACTTGCGAGAAAGCCGATTCCCAAAAGGAACGCGACGATAAAATAAATCGTTCCGGCGAGTCCGATCAACGTCGGCAAAAGACTCACTGCCAATAAGGCCGAGCAGTGCACGATGATTTGTCGGTTCGTGCTTTCGCCGTCCGGCTCGATGACCGGAAGAAACTGAATTCCCGCCTTGGCGAAATCATCGCGGTATAAACAGGCGATGGCCAGCGTGTGCGGGATTTGCCACAAAAACAGGATCGCAAACAGCACCCAGGCATCGACGGATAATTCGCCGCGCGCCGCCACCCAGCCGATGACAGGCGGCAATGCGCCCGGCACCGCGCCGACCGGCACGCAAAGCGAGCTGAAGCGTTTCATTGGCGTGTAGGCCATGAGGTAGCTCAGGGTAATTGAACCGGCGACGAGGGCGCTGAGCACGTTGACGGTGAGCGCCAGATAACACAGCCCCAAACAGGTCAGGGCAATGCCAAACCAGAGCGCGTCGTTCGGCTGGAGCCGGCCGTCGGGCAAAGGTCGCCTGCGCGTGCGGTCCATCATCGCGTCGGTATCGCGTTCCAGAAATTGATTGAGCGTCAGCGTGCCTCCAGCGGCGAGAGCGGTACCCACGAGCATTTGAAAAAGGTGGATATAATCGGGAATGCTGCCCGACCCGGCGTAGTAGCCGACAACGGCCGTAATCAAAACCATCAGGACGATGCGCGGCTTGGTCAGCTCGCAGAAATCCACAGCTCTGCGGCTTGCGCTCGATGTCGCGATACTTGCGGTTCCCGTGCTTGAATTCATACGGAAATTTGCTCTGCCAGAAATTTTTTCTTCGAACCGGCCGCGATCAATCGCTCGGACAGACGGAAGGATCTCAGCATCAGCGCGACGCTCACCGCCAACATCAACGCCCCCACCGCGAGATGCGTCGTCGTCAGCAATACGATCAAGTTGAAAGAGATCGGCCATAGGGGCGTAAATTTCGCGATATAGGACGCGCCGCCCAGCGCGAGTTGCAAGACCAGCAGCAATAACAAAATTAACGCCGGTCGATTCAATTGTGCAACATTGGCGTGATGCCTGCTGACGCGCACGACCACTAGCACGACGTGCAATGCCACCAGGGCGGCAAAAACGAAATGAGCATCGATACGCTCACCGGTATGGCGCAAAACCGCGCCGAAGACGATCTGCAAATAGATCAGCCCCGTCGTAGCGGCGCTCAGGCGGCGCAAACGGCCGCCGTCGCTTATCGGCGGAACGGCTTCTCGTTGCCAATCGCTGGATGTGAAAATCGCCAGGCAAATCGTCAGCGCAAAAAACATCTGGGCCGTAGCCGCATGCACGATGGCCAACGTATGTTCGAGCAAAACCACGCGCAATCCGCCAAGCACGCCTTGAACAATGACCAAAACCAGGGCGATAAGGCCGAGGCGGCGAAGCCAGCGGCGTTCCTCGCGCAGCCACAACGTCAGCGCCAGCGCGATCGTCAACAGTCCGACGAACGAGGCGACGAGCCGATGACTGTGCTCATAGAAAATTCCGCCGACCATTTTCGACCACGGGTAGAGAAACATGTTGTAGCCGAACGTCGTTGGCCAATCGGGCACAGCGAGACCCACACCCTTGCCGGTCACGAGACCGCCGATGAAAAGCAAGGGAAACGTCGCCCCGGCCAGGATAACCGCGATGCGGTGCGGCCCTGGCGACGAAGTACCAGGGTGGGCGTCCATGGAGGCCGCTATCCCTACG
>CAMLCX010000373.1 GCA_946478635.1 uncultured Pseudomonadota bacterium | reverse complement strand
CGGTCATGTTAACAAAACGAATCATTCCGTGCCTGGATGTTAAGGCGGGACGAGTCGTCAAAGGGACCAGGTTCCTCAATCTGCGGGATGCCGGAGATCCGGTTGAGGCGGCTCGCATTTACGACCGCGAAGGCGCGGATGAACTTTGCTTTCTCGATATCACGGCGTCCCACGAAGACCGGGACATAATCCTCGATGTCGTGTCCCGGACCGCCGAACAAGTCTTTATGCCACTCACAGTCGGCGGCGGGATCAACCGTACGGACCACATTCGCAGCCTCCTTCAAGCCGGCGCCGACAAAGTCTCCATCAATACCGGAGCCGTCAATCGCCCGGATTTCGTGCGAGAGTCTGCTGAAATGTTCGGCAGCCAGTGCATCGTCGTCGCCATCGACGCCAAGCGTGTCGACGATCACTGGGAGGTATTCACGCACGGCGGGCGTAACCCTACTGGAATAGACGCATGCGTCTGGGCGGAAAGAATGGCACGTTTCGGCGCTGGGGAGATTCTGCTTACGAGCATGGACCGCGACGGGACCAAGGCCGGATATGATTTGGCGCTAACCCGCGCAATCGCGGACCGGGTGAGAATCCCGGTCATCGCCTCAGGCGGCGTCGGCAACCTGGAGCACATTTACCAAGGATTGACTGAAGGCGGAGCGAGCGCGGCGCTGGCTGCCTCGATCTTTCATTTCCAGGAATATTCCATCGCCGAGTGCAAGAACTACCTTCACGGCCGCGGTGTCGCCGTGCGTCCTATTCATTAAAAATTTTTCCGTGCGTCCGATCAGCGTCCTTTGCTTGCTGCGAATAACGCTCGTTTGCGCGGCGGGTCGAAGAACGGCAGTTTAACGACATTTACACTGGCGGTTTTTCGTTTGTGCTCGATGGTGACCTCAAAATCGAGTTCCGTGCCGGATTGGCTAAAATCCCTTTCGACTGTGGCAAGCGCAATGTATTTCTTGAGCGTCGGCGACCATGCGCCGGTGGTCGCGTGCCCGACTTGTCGGTTGTCTTTGTAAACGGGTACGCTGCCGCGCCACGCCGCGAGCGGAAAATACGGCGGCAGCCCTAGCTGCGTATAGAGATCTTCGTAGTCCTGCAAATTTACATCCAATCCGACAATCTGACGCTTTGGACCGCCGTTATTGAGTCTTCGCAACGCTTCAGCGCCGATGAAGTGTTCTTTCCTTAGGTCAACGGTCCATCCCAGCCCGATCTCGAACGGAGAGTATTTTTGGGAGGAGATCAATGCCTTCTCCGCGCCGATGTAGTCAACTTCGAGAAGAATAAATCCCGCTTCAAGCCGCGCGACATCGAGCGCGAGAATACCGGCCGGCTTGATCCCAAAGTCCCTGCCCTCATCTAAAAGGACATCCCAGATCCGTTCCGCATTATCCGAATTTAGCCAGATCTCATAACCAAGATCACCGGTATAGCCGGTTCGTGAGATGACAACGGGCGCGTCAAAAATTCTCCCTTTGATCAGGCGAAAAAAACGGAGCCCAGCCAGCTCCACATCGACAATCCTCTGTAGGATTTTGAATGCATTGGGTCCCTGAAGCGCCAGCGCGGCGATTTGCTCGGAAACCTCCTGAATGGAAACATCCATTCCGACCGCGTTTAACCTGAGCCATCGGAGACTCGGGTCAGCCAGGTGAAAACGAAAATGATCTTCCGCAAGGCGAAACACAGTGCCGTCTTGAATCACAGCCCCATCATCTACGCAGAGACAACCATAGAGGGCTTGTCCTACCGCGCACCTTGCCGCGTCGCGAGTCATGACTCGGTTCACGAGTCTGAGCGCATCGCGGCCCCTAATCTCGTATTTGAACAGCGGCGTGACATCGATCAATCCGGCAGAGTTACGAATCGCGTGATACTCATAATCGTGCATTACGTCATAAGAGCCCGCGACGAAGTAGCCCGACCAATTGCGCCAATTTTGGCTCGCCGAGAGCGCCGCGGTTCGCGAATGAAAGGGTGTCCCGATCGGCATTAGACTATTTCAGGTTATGGGGCCTTCGAATGCGCGCAGTACAGTTTCCTGCGCTTTCGCAAAATCACCTTCCGCGTTGACTTCGCACATGAAATTACCAAATATGCTCCCTTAAGCAATGCCCAACTACGACGCGATTATCATCGGTGCGGGCCACAATGGCCTCACCACCGCCGCCTATCTCGCCAAAGCCGGTAAAAAGGTTCTCGTGCTCGAGCAGCGCCATGTTTTGGGCGGCGCCGCGGTGACCGAGGAAATTTACCCGGGATTTAAATACTCGGTTTGTTCCTACGTCGTGAGCCTGCTCCGTCCGGAAGTGATCCGTGAGCTCGAGTTGCCTAAATACGATCTCGAAATCATTCCGCTCGATAGCACTTTAACGCCACTGCCCAGCGGAGATTACCTTTTTCGCTGCGGCGATCACGCCCGGACGCGACGCGAGATCGCCAGACATTCGGCAACGGACGCTGAGGCGTACGAGCAGTACGGCCAGTTGATGGTGCAGATGGCCATGGCCGTAAAGCCGCTGCTCGGCATGATTCCGCCGGAGCCAACGACATGGAATCCAAAAGATCTCTTCGGTCTCGCCAGGGTTGGCAGCCATTTTCACGGCCTCGGCGACAAGCTTCTTTACGATTTGACCAAGCTTATGACCATGAGCTCGGCGGATTTTCTCGACGAGTGGTTTGAAACCGAAGCGCTTAAGGCCACGATGTCGGCAAGCGGCATTATCGGCACCTTTATGGGACCTCGGTCGCCGGGAACCGCCTATGTGCTGCTGCATCATTACATGGGCGAGCTCGACGGCGCCTTTCGCTCCTGGGGCTTTGCCCGCGGCGGCATGGGCACGATCAGCCGCGTGATCGCCGATGCCGCGAGCCATCACGGCGCGGAGATCAGAACCCAGGCGCCGGTGGACCAGGTGATCGTGAAAAGCGGTCGCGCCCGCGGCGTCGTGCTCGCATCCGGCGAAGAGATTCAGGCCAATGTCATCGTCTCGGGCGTCGATCCCAAACGCACTTTTTTGAAGCTGATGGATACCAAACATCTTGATCCGGAATTCACCAAGCAAGTGAGTAATTTTAAGATCCGCGGCTCATCGGCGAAGGTCAATCTCGCCTTGGATGCGCTGCCGAATTTTACCGCAATGCCCGGAGAGGGGCCACACCTGGCCGGCGCGATTTCGATCAGCCCGAGCTTGGATTACATCGAGCGCGCCTACGACGACGCAAAATTCGGCGATTTTTCGCGCCGACCCTACATGGATATTATTCTTCCTTCCATGCTCGACCCATCGATGGCGCCGCCGGGAAAACATGTCATGTCGATTTTCGTGCAGTACGCGCCCTATCATTTAGAAAATGGCACCTGGCCGGAGAAGCGCGAGGCCTTCGGCGACACGGTCATAGACACCCTCAGCGAGTACGCGCCCAATCTCAAAAATATAATTCTCCACCGCCAAGTCGTCACCCCTTGGGATCTGGAACAAGAGTTCGGCCTCACGGAAGGCAACATCTTTCAGGGCGAACTGACTCTCGACCAGCTCTTTTTTCTCCGCCCCGTGCCGGGCTGGGCCAAGTACCGCACGCCGATCAAAAATCTTTACATGTGCGGCGCCTGCACCCACCCGGGCGGCGGCGTGATGGCCGCATCCGGACGCCTGGCGGCGCTGGAAATCCTTAAAGACACAAAGAGGTTCATCTAGACGGCGTGGCAAACTACGACGCACTTATCGTCGGCGCCGGTCACAACGGCCTCACGACCGCGGCCTATCTGGCCAAGGCGGGGAAAAAGGTCTTGGTTCTGGAACGGCGTCCCATGGTCGGCGGCATCGCCGTGACCGAAGAAATTTTCCCCGGCTTCAAATACTCGCCTTGCGCTCATTTGGCCGGCTCATTCTCCAGTGAAATCGTCGCGGATCTCGATTTAAAGAAGCACGGCTTCGAGCTGCTACCGCTGGATCCTTTGCTCTTCGCGCCTAGCCGGGACGGCAACTCTCTACTACTCTCACGCGACGGCGCCATGGCCGCCGCCGAGATCGAGCGATATTCAAAAGCCGACGCGCAGAAGTATCCGGCGTTTTGCGCGCTGGCCAAAAATCTCTCAGCGTTCCTTCGAACTCTCTATAAAGCGCCGCTTCCTGACAAGGGCAGTCCCGGCAGTTTCAATCCGGCCGAGATTTTGAAGATCGGTTGGAAGTTTCATCGCCTCGGCGAAAAAGAGATGTACGAATTTCTCCGCATCTTGCCCATGAGCTTGGCCGATTTATTGGATGAGTGGTTTGACAACGAATCGCTCAAAGCCGCGATTGCCGGTAGCGGCATGCTCGCTTCTTTTGTCGGCCCGCGCCAGCAGGGAACGGCTTTCAATATGCTGCATCACCAGCTCGGAGAATCGAACGGCGCGCTGCGCACGGCAGGCTTGGTCCGGGGCGGCATGGGTAATCTCTCGCAGGCGTTGGCGCGCGCGGCGCAGCAATTCGGCGCTGAGATCCGAACGGGAACCGAAGTTGCGAAGATCGTAGCCAAGAACGGAGCGGCAACCGGAGTGATCCTGCAGAGCGGCGACGAAATCAACGCATCTACGATCATATCCAACGCCGACGTCAAGCGAACGTTCTTTGAACTCGTTGACCCCACCTACCTCGACCCACACTTCCTGCTCCAGGTGCGTAACATCCGCGCGCGTGGCACAGTCGCCAAGATCAATTTAGCCTTGGATAATTTGCCGAAGTTTAAGAACTCGAACAGTCAAGCGGCCGTGCTCGGCGGAATTATTCACATCGGCCCGACCATCGATTATCTCGAGCGCGCTGCCGATGACGCGAAATACGGGCGCTTCTCCAAACAGCCGTTCCTGGAGATAACCATCCCGTCCATTACGGACCCATCGCTCGCACCGGCAGGCAAACATGTCATGTCGATTTGGATGCAGTCAGCGCCCTACCAACTGAGGGAAAGCACCTGGAACGAGCAAAGAGACGCGCTTGGCGACGTCGTTGTCAATGTCCTCGAAGATCATGCTCCGGGCTTCAAGAATTCGATCCTTCATCGTCAGGTTTTGACGCCGCTCGACTTGGAACAAACCTACGGTCTCACCGGCGGTCATGTCTACCACGCAGAAATGGCGTTGGATCAAATTTTCTTCATGCGTCCGGTGCCGGGTTGGTCGCGTTATCGCACCCCCATCGATCATTTATTTCTCTGCGGTTCCGGAACTCATCCGGGCGG
>CAMLCX010000372.1 GCA_946478635.1 uncultured Pseudomonadota bacterium | reverse complement strand
ACTTGCCGCGTCGGGCACGAAAGGCGCTCTTTCCCGCATACACCGCCCGCTTCCCCAATTCTCCCTCGATGCGCAGCAGCTGGTTGTACTTTGCTGTGCGTTCGCCGCGGCAGGGGGCGCCGGTCTTGATCTGGCCGGCATTGGTCGCCACCGCGAGATCGGCAATGGTCACATCCTCGGTTTCGCCGGAGCGATGCGACATCACCGTTGTGTAGCCGGCTTCTTTCGCCAGATTCATGGTCTCGAGCGTTTCGGTCAGCGAACCGATTTGGTTCACCTTCACCAGGATCGAGTTGGCCACCCCGGAATCGATACCCTGCTTCAGCCGGACTTTATTGGTTACAAACAAGTCGTCGCCAACGAGCTGAATTTTTCCGCCCAGCGCTTGAGTCATCATGCGCCAGCCCTCCCAGTCATCTTCAGCAAATCCGTCTTCGATCGACACGATCGGATACTGGCGCACCCAATCTTCGTAAAGGCGAACCATTTCGTCGCGCGTGCGTTTACGGCCGTCGGATTTCTTGAAAACGTACGCGCCGTCCTCGTAGAATTCGCTCGAAGCCACATCGAGCGCGAGCGCCACCTGCGCTCCCGCCTTATAGCCGGCCGCGCCGATCGCCTCGAGCAGGAGCTCGATCGCTTCGGCGTTGCTCTTGAGGCGCGGCGCGAAACCGCCCTCATCGCCCACGCTGGTCGACAACGACCGATCGTGCAAGACCTTTTTTAACGTCTGAAAAATCTCCGCCGCGGCGCGCAAAGCGTCGGCGAAGGTCCTCATGCCAGAGGGAACGATCATGAACTCTTGAACATCAACGTTATTGTCGGCATGAACACCGCCATTGACCACGTTGAGCAGCGGCACGGGCAACGTCTTGCCCGAGGTGCCGCCGAGGTAACGATAGAGTGAATGGCCTTGGGCCCGGGCTTCGGCGTGAGCGACGGCAAGCGAAACGCCGAGAATCGCATTGGCGCCTAACTTGCCTTTGTTGGGCGAACCGTCGAGATTGAGCATGATTTGATCGATTGCCATTTGATCGCGCGCATCTTTGCCGCGCAGGCGCGGCGCGATGATTTCGTTCACGTGAGACACGGCGCGGGCAACGCCTTTGCCGAGAAACCGTTTGCCGCCGTCTCTGAGCTCCACCGCTTCGTGCGCTCCTGTGGAGGCGCCGGACGGCACGGTGGCCCGGCCTTTAACGCCATTTTTCAGCGTCACTTCCGCTTCCACGGTCGGCTGTCCACGAGAATCGAGCACTTCGCGCGCGTGCACCTTTTGAATCTTCATCGTTGTCCCCCAGGAAAAATCATCCAACAAGACAAAAGCATAAAATGTGCTATATTGCTATGTGTTTTAACCATGCCCTTACGTCTCAGCCTGCCCCGCCGGTGGCCCATATATTTAATCAGCTCGCTCATCGCGTTGCTCTCGTTGGTGACCATCGTCGGCGAGCGCGGCGCGCTCCATCTGTGGCGCCTGCGCGGCGAGAAAAGCCGGCTCGATGAACAAAACTATCTGCTGCAAAAAGAAAACGAAGCGCTGCGCCAGCGCGTTTATCGGATTCGAAACGACGACGACTATCTGGAAAAAGTCGCGCGTGAAGAGCTCAATTTGGCTCGCCCGGGGGAGATCGTTTACCGATTACAAGATCGGGGAAGTCGGAGCGAGAGAAGCCCGAAGACTAGCGAGGACGCTTCTGAATCGCTCCCCGCAGCGGCACAAAAAGCACCTCGCTAAAATCTTCGATGACGGGTTGTCCCACTGATTTTCTGGCACGGATCAACCGCTGCGACTTTCTCTCCTCACCGAGCGGCATGACCAAGCGGCCGCCTTCGCGCAGTTGACGCCAGAGCGGTTCGGGAATCTTCGGCGCGGCGGCCGTCACTAGGATTGCGTCGAAAGGAGCGCGCTCCTCCCAACCAAAAAAACCGTCGCCGATCTTGGTTTCGATGTTTCTATAGCCGAGCCCATCAAGCACTTTCTTGGCGCGTTCACCGAGGGACGGCAAGAGCTCGATGGAGCTCACGGAAGCTGAGAGGCTGGCCAGCACGGCTGTCTGGTAGCCGGAGCCGGTGCCGATTTCGAGAACCGAGTCCGTCGCTTTCAGCGCCAAGAGCTCGCTCATGCGGGCAACAATGTAAGGCTGGGAAATCGTCTGGCCTTCGCCGATCGGCAAAGGCCGATCAGCATAGGCCGAACCGCGCAGGTGCTCCGGCACAAACAAGTGCCGTGGCACCGCATCCATTGCAGCCAATACTCTTTGATCTTTGATACCGCGGGGGCGAAGATCACGCTCGAGCATAATGCGGCGGGCCACTCGATAATCGTCGCCGTCCGCACGTTGCGGCGCGTCATGGATCGCAGGTCCCGACAGCGCGGGAGCTTGCAGGGAGAGAACAACTGCCCAGGCAAGGTAAGACGGCTTAGCAGGCTGCTGAAAAAGACCCATAGGCTTCGTTGCGCTTAATCGCCTCGCGTCAACGTACTGCCGATGTACGCCTCCGCTCGTCGATTTTTCGCGCGCCTCGCCTCTGGATCTTTTTGAGCAGCCTGCAAAAGGGCTTTTTTCAGCACTCTGTTAGGACTGATCTTTAAAAACGAAGTGATAGTACTCATCCATGCCCATGAGGGCGCCGAGCTCGAGATCATTCTTTACCCGCACTTCGATCAGCCAGCCTTCGCTATACGGATCTTCGTTAATGATCGAGGGATGCTCTTCGAGCTGAGGATTTACGGCAAGGACTCTGCCCGAGATCGGCGAGACAAATTCATGAACGGTGGACGTGGATTCAATCTCGGCAAATATCTCTCCCGCCTCGACTGGATCGCCAATGTCGGGCAGCTCGACGGAAAGGATCGTGCCGAGCGCCGCTTGAATAAAATTCGTGAGCCCGAGATGAACGTGGCGATCTTCGACACCAACCCATACATGCTGGTCGCTAACTCTAACTTCTTTTTCTTCCATACACTTTTTTGTTCACTATAGATTTTGCCCCCAGAGTGTCAAGACCGGCTTGGCGATGCGCACAGCGTCGAAAACTTGACAAGCTCCGCCGATTCGCAGTAGCCATGATGACGAGCCGGCGGCAAGAGTGATTCATCAGCCACCAGCGCCGGCAGTTTTGGGCAAAGAGAGGATTGAATGGATAGTCAGGAGGCGAAGGCATCTGCAGCGGCAATCCTTGCCGGGCTAAAGAAAGCCGGGATCAATTTTATCGCCACATTGCCCGACGAAAAAATGCTCGAACTCATTCGCGCGGTGGAACAAGATACCGATATCAAGCACGTGCCGCTATGCCGGGAGGAGGAAGGCATCGGTATCTGCGCCGGCGCCTATCTTGCGGGCAAGCGCACCGCGATTATCATGCAGAATGCCGGATTTTTGAACAGCTGCAACGCGCTCACGACGACCTCGTTGCAGTTTCAGATTCCGATTTTAATGCTGATCTATTACGCCGGCGACATCGGCGACCGTGGCTTCACTACGCTCGGCTCGGTTACCGAGCCCGTCCTTCAGGCGATGGGCTTTCGCAGTTATGTGCTGCGCCGTCGCGAGCAAATCGATGATACCCTGCGCGGCGCGGAGATTTTGGCCGATGACTCCAAAAGGCCTGTCGCTGTACTGCTGACCAAAGCCGTCCTCGGAGTCAGCTAATGCAACGCTACGATTATTTGAAGGCTATCGCAGCCGACGCGGGAGACGCACTCGCGGTGTGCACGGGTTGGGCTGCGCGCGAATGGTGGGCGGTGCGTCCGGGCGACGGCAATCTGAAAACCCGCACGCTTGGGCTGGTATCTTCCATCGCGGCCGGACTCGCCATCGCGCTACCCCACCGGAAAGTCATCGCCATCGACGGCGACGGCGCGTTTCTCATGAATCTTTGCGGCCTGCCGACCATCGCGCGGCAGAATCCGGGCAATTTCATTCATCTACTTTTTGACAACGAAATTTTCGAAGCCTCGGGCGGCACCGCCACGGGATCGCGCGACTGCGATGCGGTCGCCCTGGCCAGAGGCGCCGGGTACAAACACGCCCAATGGGTGGAAACGCCAGAGCAGTTTTGCGCGGAGTTCACTCGGGCTTGGCGACAAAACCAGATGGCTTTGCTGGCTGTAAAAGTTGAATCGGGTCAGCCCAAGGATCTTCCGCCGCTCAAGCTCGACGAGCTCGAGAATAAGTACCGCTTCATGCGTTATTTGGAAGCGACCGAGAAGCAGCCGATATTGAATCCGGGGTTCGATTCGAAAATCGGCCGGCGCTAAACCGAGGACGTTCCGCTGCGCACCGGGTCCGCAGGGGTTGCGACTTGATTGGGCTTCGCACGCTCGGCTCGTCGTATGCGGGCGATCTCCGCGCGTGACAATTTCGCCCCACGCCGGGGCAGGCCGAGCCAATTCCACTGATCCGGATGTTTTCGGATCGCTTCTTCGATGCAACTTGTATAGAGCGCCGTGGTCGCGACGACGCTTGCTTCGAGATCTGCCAGTTCGATCGGCGCTATCGGCGCGGCCACTGACAGCGTCAATCCCCCATCGGCGCCCCTGGTGGCGAACATCGGCAACGTGATCGCCCCGGTCCGCAGCGCCAGGGTTGCCGGCCCGCGCGGCGCTGGAGCCTTCATACCGAGAAAATCCACCAGGACGTCGCCGGACTTAAATTCATCCGCGATGACCAGCACGATGCGATTATTGCGCAGCGCCTTGAGAATGCCGCGTACCGCTTCGCGGCGCGGTTTGGCGGAAATCGTGTGAATGCCGATTTGCGCGCGATAACCGTCAACCAATCGGGCAAAGCGCTCGTTAGCCGGTTGTTTGACGACCACACTGAAGGGAAATCCGCCGGCCGCCAGGCGTGCCCCGATCATGGTAAAACTACCCAGGTGTGCACTCAACGCAAGCACTCCCTTGCCGTGCTCCAGCGCACGTTTGATATAATCTTCCCCTTCCAACTTAACAGCGGAGAGGATTTGCTCCCTCGAATAGTGCATGACTTGCGTCGTATCGAGCACGCCGCGCGCAAAACTCAGCCAGGCGGCCCAGACCAGCGCTTTTCTCTCTGGCTCGGAAAACTCATCGCCGAAAACCGAAGCGATGTTCTCATACATGCGTTTGCGGTAACCCGAGAGCACGATGAAAGCCATGCGCGCCATGAAGCGCGTGAAAGCGAATACGAGCCGCGGCGGCAGGTATTGAAGGGAATTGATAAAGTATGTAATCGAGTGATTCACTATGATAT
>CAMLCX010000371.1 GCA_946478635.1 uncultured Pseudomonadota bacterium | reverse complement strand
CGATCGTCTACTAAATCCTCCGCTTTGAGCTTTCGGATCTTCTCGTTGGTTATGCCCAACAAACGAATGACGTTGTGCACGCCGTCGGCACGCGGGAAGATGCGGCGTTCAAATAGCAGAGGAAGGCTTTCATAGCCTTCGAGGGCTTGCTCGACCTTCTGCAGCCGCAACCCTTTCATGAGACTCTTGAGGACCGCTGGTTTATTCTCCGGTTGTGCGATGAAAGCCAATGAGTCGACCAGTCCCCGTATCACGCTTTCAACGACATCCGGCGAAGCATTCATAAAGCGCTTGGTGGTCAAAACGCCGGTGCTTTGGAATGGGATTGGGAGTTTCGCCAAATCGGCGAGGTTGGTAAAGCCGCGGCTCAGGAGCGGCGCGGAAAAAGTGTAGCCCAGGTGAGTCGCGGCGACTGTTTCATTGAGCAAGGCTTGGCTACGGACTGATTCATCACCGAGAATGCGGAAGGTGATGCCATCGCGCTTTGCGTCCAGTCCCCAATACTCAAGCGCGAGCGTGGTAAACATCCAGCTTCCTCCGCTGGCGCTGGTCACGGCAATGACTTTGCCTTTCAGGTCGGCGGGAGTTTTGATCTTCGGCGAGGCCATAATGTTGCCGATCAGCTTGTTGATGATGCCGGCGACAAAGACCAAATCGACGCCTTCGGCGGCGGCGCCGAGCACGGCGCCGGTGGCTGACCCCGAGTGAAGCTGAGATTCGCCCGACGCTATAGCAGCCATGCCGACCGGACCGCTGCGCACGTGCACGAAGGTGAGGTCCAGTCCATAGCGCCGAAAGAAACCGTAGTCCTGGGCCACATACATGGCGGCCTCGCGTTCGCTGAACGATCCGGTCGTCATGACGACCTTGGTCAAAGGCTGTGCGGCATGAACTGGCATTGCCCCGAAAGCCCATATCATTACGGCAGCAAAACTTCTCAGTATGTTGTTATCCATCGTCTGCCTCCGCGGCATCCGACACTAAGAAAATCGGACGTTTCAGTCAAGAAGCTTTTGCGCGAAATGCGCGAATGTTTTATAAGTCGAGTAATCTGATTTTGGAAAACCGGCAAAATATAATTCTATGAGTATTCTCGAAGCGGAAGCATTTAGAAAATTCGAGCACGCGGGCTGGGAAACGATACCTGACAATTATCACGAGGCATTCGGTCAACTGACGGGCCAGGCGATCGAACCGCTGCTCGACGCCGCGCGCGTCAAGCGCGGCATGAAGTTTCTCGATATCGCAAGCGGGCCGGGGTACGTCGCCGCGGCAGCGGCGAAACGCGGCGCCGTTGTGTTGGGCGTCGATTTTTCCATGGCTATGGTTGGCCACGCGCAGCGGCTTCATCCCGGAGTCGACTTCCGCGAGGGCGATGCCGAACAATTGCCGCTCGGAAACGGCTTGTTCGATGCGGCGGCGATGAATTTCGGAATTCTTCATCTGGGCCAACCAGAGAAGGCATTGGTCGAGGCGCACCGAGTTCTGCGCAGTGGTGGCTGCTTCGCATTTTCGGTTTGGGCGCCGCCGGCGGAAACCATTGGATTCGGCATTGTGCTGCGCGCGGTTGAATTGCACGGCGAACCCCGTGTTGCGCTGCCCGAAGGGCCGCCGTTTTTCCGTTATAGCGATGCCGAAGAGTGCCGCCGCGGTTTGATTGTGGCGGGCTTCGCGTCGCCGGCGGTCAGCAAAGTTGCGCAAATCTGGCGCTTGCCGGCCGACGATGGATTGTTTAACGCGATGAAAGACAGCACGGTGCGTACCGCGGGGCTTCTGCGCGCGCAAAAGCCGACCGTGCTGAAGAAGATCCGCGACGCCATGTGCACCGAAGTGGAAAAATACACGGAGGGGAAAATCGTGGAATTGCCGATGCCTGCGCTGATTGCATCGGGAATTAAACCTTAAGTTAAACTCGTTCAATCGCTTCGCTCCGTTCAAGTCGTTCAAAGCGTTCAAAGTGTTTTTCGGAGACGATGCCTTCGATGCGAGGGTCAGCACCGGATAACGACTGGAACGGCTTGAACGGCTTGAACGTTTTGAACGATTGGAACGTGTTCTTCCGTTTATGGTCCGTGATGCGCCGCCAGCGGGCTTGAATCGGCGAGTTCCATCATCTTGTGCGCTAGCATTTCCGTAAGTTCGTGACGCCGCGCCCGGGTTGCCGGATCGTTCCAGAGATTGTTCATTTCGTCCGGATCGCTTGCAAAATCGTAAAGCTCGCCCCATTCCGCGCCTTCGTACAGGGTCAGGCGCTCGTTTTCGGTAATCAAAGTGCGTGCACGGAAGTTATTCTTAAATCCCATGTAGCCGCGCCGTTGGTGCTCTTCGATGACCAATGCATCGTGGCCGGTCGCGCCGCCATTGACAGCCTGCATCAGATTCGCGCCTTGCATGCCGTTATGGCCTTGAAGCCCGGCTCGGGCAAGCACTGTTTTGGCGATGTCGAGGGTGCCGCTGATTCCCCGGTTCACTAGCCCTTGCGATTCGACATCGTGATCGCGCCAAATAAACGGCACGCGCACCAGACCGCGGTAGTGGAGCGCCCCTTTGAGCAGGAGTTGATGATCGCCCATAAAGTCGCCGTGATCGCTGGTGAATAGGACTACCGTATTATCGTCGAGCCGGAGGGTTTTGAGCCAACCTAAAATGCTACCAATCGCGTCGTCGACCATCGTGATCATTCCATAGGTGAGCGCGATCGCTTCACGCGCCTCACGCGCGGTGATTGCGAAGGTGCGCTGGCCGTCGCGATTACTTTTGCTTTGCGCCCGCTCGTCATAAAGATCCTGTAAATGTGGCGGGATCGGGCGCTCCGCGGCATTGAAAGATGGTGGCAGCGAGATCGCGGCCGGATCGTACATATCCCAGTATCGACCGGGCGGTGTAAAGGGATGGTGCGGGTCGGGAAAAGAACACTGAACGTAGAAGGGCTTCGACCGGTCGGTGCGCGAATAGTTTTCCAAAAACTTGATCGTTCGCTCAGCGACATAGGCAGTCGGATAGAGTTCCTCAGGGACACGCGTGCGCCAAGCCTGTGGTGCGATGTATGCGTTGCCCGGCAGTTGGTTCTTCGGACCGCGCAGGGATTCGGGATCGGAATGCCGTTCTTTTAACCATCGCGCATAATGACCGACGGTTTTGTCGCCATGACCGATCGCCAGCTCGACATGTTCGAAACCGTAATAGGGAAGCGTCGGCTCGAAATCCGGCTCTCGTTCCCAGGTTGAGGGCAATTCCTGATCGTAGCGGCCATGCGTGATCAATGTCTTGTCGGCTTCGCGCAACTGTTCCGGCGGACTCGTCAAGGCGGGATCGGGGGAGGGCATGCCGATCGTCGGCGGAGTACCGTTGATGCTTTGTAGATGACACTTGCCGATAAGCCCCGTCCTATAGCCGGCGGCGCGCAGGACGTCGACGAAAGTCGTCGCCGTGAGCGACAAGGGGATGCCGTTCTGGCGCGCGCCATGGAGCGAGGGCATCCGCCCGGTCATGAGAGTTGCGCGGTTCGGCATGCAGATCGGCGTCGCCACGTAAAAGCGCTCGAAGCGAGTTCCGGAGGCTGCCAGGCGATCGATGCTCGGTGTTTTGACGACTTCATTACCGTAACAGCCGAGATGGTCGGCTCGGTGTTGATCGGTGATGATGAGGAGGAAATTAGGTTGGTTATCTATTGCCATCAGCGGGAGCCCTTTCTCCGGCAACTTAACTACCATGCAAGCTTTGCCCGGTGCCAGACCCCGGAAGGAATTTTATTCTGGCGGACAACAACGCCCGCGTCCTATAATGCGTGCGATCCCCCGGCAATTCTAGCTCGGTAACGGGCCAACGCGGCAACTCGGATGATCAACGACTTTATCGAATACTGGGCGGCGACAAGACTCTTGCTGAGCGGCGCGAATCCTTACTCGCCTGTGGAGTTGTTAGCGACGCAACAACCCCTGGGCTGGTCGCAGTCGGAACCCTTGATGATGTGGAATCCGCCGTGGACTTTGTCGTTCACACTGCCTTTCGGCTTTGTCGACTATCAGACTGCACAGTTCGCCTGGTTCCTGGCGCACACTTTGATCCTGTTTGTCGGCGCCCAGGTGCTGTGGAGAATATACGGCGGCAGCCTGCAGAGATCCCGCTATCCGGTCGTTGCCGTCTTGAGTTTTGCGCCGACGTATTTTGCCCTTCTGCTGGGTCAAATAGGGCCGCTGATTTTGCTCGGCTTGATCGGTTTCATTGTTTCGATGAAAAACAAGACTTGGGGCGTCGCGGGTGCAAGCCTCGCAATCGCTGCAGTAAAACCGCATTTGCTGTACTTGCTCTGGCTCGTGTTACTCTTGTGGACGATTAAATACAAAAGTTGGACGTTGGCCGCTGGATTTATACTGACAGGGATTATAGCGGCCTTGTTGCCGCTGTTGTGGAATCGAGAAGTCTATATTCAATATTTTGCGTTATTCGAAAGCGGCGGCGTGACCCGTCCATTGGATTGGGCTACGCCGAGCCTGGGAACTGCGATCGGGGAGCTCTTTGCGATTGCGGATGCTTGGATGCGCTGGTTGCCGTCGATGGGCGGCGCCGTGTGGCTGTTTTGGTACTGGGCGCGTCATGCTGAAGCATGGGACTGGAGTTTAGAGTTGCCGTTGATTCTGCTCGTATCGGTGCTTACGGCGAGTTTTGTGTGGACGTTCGATCACGTGGTTCTGTTGCCCGCGGTGATTCAGGGATCCGTGTGGACCTCGCAACGTCACACCGGCACCGAACGGGCAACCCTCGTAGGCGCGCACATTGGCCTAGCGGTGATCTTGCTCGTTTGCAAAATTTTCGTGCGTAATGATTTCTGGTATTTCTGGGCCGCGCCGGCCTATCTGCTTCTTTACCTCTATGCGAGGGCAACGGTCGGCGTGGCGATAAATGGCGCAGAGGCGGGCCGGATAGGCGAATGATCGACGCGGCCGTTCTCATTCCGGTTTACCGCTCGTCCGACGGCGAGCTTCATATCGTGATGATTCTGCGCAATCCGGGTGGAGTGCACGGCGGGCAGATCGCTTTTCCGGGCGGCAAACATGATCCAGAAGACGAAACGATGCTCGACACGGCGTTGCGCGAAGTGCGCGAGGAATTGGGTTTAGCTGTCGCGAAGGAGGACGTGCTTGCCGAACTCCCGATGGAACAAACGAGAACGACGGGCTACCGTGTCTTTCCGTTCGTGGCGCGCATCACCGTCCCTAAAAAATGGCAGATCGCCGAGCGTGAGATCGCCGCGATCGTCGATGTCA
>CAMLCX010000370.1 GCA_946478635.1 uncultured Pseudomonadota bacterium | reverse complement strand
CGGCTGTAGCGCTCGATCTGGTCGGTTGTAAGTCTTGTGCTCATGTCGCTCGCCAAAAAAAAGCCCCTTCTTATTCAAGATAAGAAGAGGTCTAGAAAACCTCGCCTTATCTTTACCCCCGATGACGGGAGCGGGAATTAGCACCGGCATTCCGTATGTGGAACGCGGTTGCTGTGGCTTCGAAGGGCCTGTCCCTCCACCACTCTGGATAAGGTTCCAGTTGGGAGAAAAAGTACCCTACGCCACCTAGGGTGTCAAGGATTGCGGGCAAGCCGCGCGATGGCTGGATCGCAGCGTCGCCGGCCCGGCGCCATCGATTCGGAATACGTTATCCTCTTGATCTCTCATCTAAGCCGGTGCAATGTTGCCGCGAGGCCGGCATGAACAGCCCGAAGATTCCGGCTAAACCACAGCGTATGCAGGTGACTCCATGGGACTGACGCAGGAAGTTGCGAGTTATGTCGCGCGGGCGCGCTATCGCGACATCCCAAACGATGTCGTGCAGCTGGCGCGCGGGTTTATTCTGGACGGAGTAGGCGTGGCGCTGGCGGGGTCGACGGATGAATGTTCGCGAATCATCCAGCGTCACATCCGCCACGCCGGGGGGCGCGGCGAATCGACGATTCTCGGCACTTCTCTGACCGCGCCGATCGCCAAAGCGGCGCTCGCCAACGGTGTCGCCGGCCACGCCATGGATTATGACGACACTCAACTCTCGACTTCAAAGGAAGCGGTTTACGGGCTGCTCACCCATCCGACCACTCCGGTCCTCGCCGCGGCGCTCGCCGTCGGTGAGAACGCGAAAATCAGCGGCGCAGAGTTCGTCCTGGCTTACGTCCTCGGCGTCGAGGTGGAGTGCCGCATCGCCGACGCGATCAATCCGCGTCACTATCAATCGGGGTTTCACTCGACGGCGACCATGGGCGGCCTTGGCGCGGCGATGGCCGCCGGTAAAATTCTCGGGCTCAAAGAAGAACAGCTCATCCGTGCCTTGGGTATTGCCGCGAGCATGGCTGCGGGCCTGCGTGAAAACTTCGGCACCATGACCAAGCCGCTGCACGCGGGTCGCGCGGCGGAAAACGGCGTCAATGCCGCTTTACTGGCGCGCGATGGCTTTACGGCGGCCAACAACATTCTGGAAGCACGGCGGGGATTTTTTAACGCCATGGCCGGCGGCTATGATGAAAGCAAAATTTCCGGCCGCCTCGGGTCGCCGTACTTCATGAAGGAGCCGGGCATTTCCATCAAGCCTTATCCTTCGGGTTCTCTCTCTCATCCGGCGCAGGATCTGATTCTCGATCTGGTGCGCCAACATGATCTCAAGGCCGGTGATATCGAGCGCATCGAGGTCGGGACAAATTCGAACGTGCCTAACGCGCTCATCTATCCGATGCCGAAAACAGCGCTGGAAGGAAAGTTCAGTATTCCATTTTGCATGGCGATCGCCGTGCTCGAACGCAAGGCCGGCATCGTCCAGTTCCAGGATCGCAAAGTGCGTGACAAAAAAGTCATCGAGCTGATGAAGCGAGTGACGCTCTACGTCGATGATGAGCTCGAGAAGCTCGGTTACGATCAAGTGCGCTCGCGTGTTCGCATTGCGCTCAAGAGCGGCCGGATGATCGAGGGGCGCTACGATGTCGCCCGTGGGCATCCGGAAAAACCGATGAGCTGGGCGGAGTTGGGCGATAAGTTCCGCGACTGCGCCGCGCTCGTGTTGCCCGATAGGAATGCCGAAGATGTGGTGGAGTTGATCGCGCGAGTGGAGGAGCTCAAGAGCTTGAGTCCGCTCGTTCGCGCACTCACTGGCGGCCGCGCCAACCGCGCGAAAAAAAAGGTGACCAAGGCAGGGAATAGAAAATGGAGCCGTACTCGCAGGGCATAGGACGTTTCGTCAACGGGCTTAAGCTTGCCGACGTGCCGCCGGCTGTCGTCGAAAAGGCCAGGCTGGTTTTTCTCGACACACTCGGCATTGCGCTGGCATCGTCGACGATGGACTTCGGCGCCATGGTGACTAACGTTGCGCGCAAGCTCGGCGGCGCCAGTTCCAGCCTGGTGATCGGATCCGCGTGCAAAGTGGCCGCCGCGAATGCGGTGATCGCCAACGGCACCTTGGCGCACGGCCTGGATTACGACGACACGTTGGAAGAGGCGATCGTGCACACCGGCTCGTGCGCCTGGATGACCGCGCTTGCGGTCGGCGAAGAATCCGGCGCCGGCGGCGCCGCCGTGCTCGAAGCGGCCATCGCTGGGACGGAAGTGTTGTGCAAAGTGGGTTTGGTCGCGCCGGGAAAATTTCACGCGCGCGGTTTTCATCCCACGGCGATCTGCTCGACCTTTGGCGCAGCGGCTGCGGCCGGCAAACTTTACGGTTTGACGCTCGATCAATGGGTCGACGCATTTGGCCTGTGCGGCAGCCAGAGCTCGGGAATCATCGAATATCTTGCCGATGGCACCTGGACCAAGCGCCTGCATCCGGGTTGGTCCGCCCACGGCGGGGTGATCGCGACGATGCTCGCTAAGGAAGGTTTTCGCGGCCCGGCAAAAGTATTTGAAGGGACGCACGGCTTTTTCAACGGCTTTGGCGGCAAGAACGATTATCGCTTCGAGAAATTATCAGAGCTTGGCAAAGACTGGGAGATTCCGCGCCTGACTTTCAAGTCCTATCCATGCGGCTCGATCTCGCACCCGTATATGGATTGCGCGCTCCGGATCAAGCAAAAATATTCGCCGGTGCCGGAGCAGATCGCCGAAATTGTTTGCCGCACGGCGGAAGGGCCGGTGCACCGTCTTTGGGAGCCGCTCGCTGACAAGCAGAAGCCGGTGAGTTCCTACGGCGCAAAGTTCAGCCTGCCTTACAGCATTGCCGTCATGATTGTGCGTGGCCGCGCAGGTCTTGACGAATTTACCGAGGAAGCGATTAGGGATTCCGCCGTTCTGGACCTGGCACGCCGGGTCCGCTATGAGCTCGACCCGACCGTCGATTACCCGCGTCATTTCTCCGGCCATGTCAAAGTATTCATGAAGGACGGAACGTTGCTCGAGGAAAACCAGCCGCACCCGCGCGGCGGCTTCGAGGAACCGCTGCCGCCGGGGGAAATCGAAGAAAAATTTCGCGCCAATGCGCGGCTTGCGCTGCCGATGGATAAAGTCGATGCCGTCCTCGATGCCGTCCATCGGCTGGAGACGCTGTCATCAATTTCGATATTGACTGGACTGCTGATTCCGGGTAAGCGTGGCTCCGCTGGTGGTTGATCGGTAATTGCTCAAAATCCCGGGAAAAAGGAGAAACACCGATGAAAAAAAGTGTTTGCCTCATGACGCTGATCGTTGCGCTTTTCGGCGCATCCCTACTGATGGCCCAGGACGCGGCCCTGATTCAGGCGGCGAGAAAAGAGGGCAAGGTCGTCTGGCATACCTCATTGGCGTTGCCGTCCTCCACCGCGATAGCGCACTATTTCCAAAACAAGTACAAAGGCATCGAGGTGGAAGTGCACCGCAACGGCTCCCAGCGGGTGCTGCAACGATTCATGCAGGAAGCGTCCGCGGGATTGAAGAATGCCGATATCGTGCACACTTCGGACGCCGGTCACTTCGAGCTCTTGAAGGATAAAGGGATGCTCTTGAAGTTTACGCCGCAGGGCGTTGCCGGTTTCCCGGACGGCTTCAAGGACAAAGCCGGTTTTTACTATGGCATGCGGGCGACCCTTTCGGTCATCGCTTATAACCCGAAGGTTGTTGCGGAAAAGGACGCGCCGAAAACTTGGAAGGATCTTTTAAATCCCAAATGGAGCGGTAAGATGGTGACCGCCCATCCCGGCTACAGCGGCATCATCATGACCCATGTGCTGGCGCTGGTGAATGTCTATGGCTGGGACTACTTTCGCGATCTGGCGAAATTTAAATTGCATATCGTTCAGTCGGCCAACGATCCGGCGGGTGTCGTCGCATCGGGGGAACGGCCAGTGGGCGTCAACGGCGCGGAATATTTTTATTACAAGACACTAAAACAGGGCAATCCGATCAAGATCATCTACCCCAAAGAGGGCGTTCCGCTGATCGTATCGCCGGTGGCGATTGCCAAGGACGCGCCCCATCCCAACGCGGCGAAGCTATTCACCGAGTTTATTTTTTCCAAGGAGTCGCAGCAGCTTTTGGCGGACAAGGAAGGTCTTTATACCGGCCATCCGGATGTTACCTATCCGGCGGATAAACCCAAGCTCAAGGATCTGAAGCTTCTGCCGGCGGACGCCGACGAACTGGAAAAACGCAACGCCGAGATAAAAAAACGCTTCACTGAATTTTTCGGAGCGTAGCAGCGGAGTAAAGAGGCGTCCTGTGACACGCTGCGGGGGTGTCGACCAAACGTTCATGATTTTTCCAAATGTTGTTTGTCACCCCCGAATGTTTTAATCGGGGGTCCATTCGGAATTTCGCCTGGATTCCCGCTAGAAGCATGCGGGAATGACGGGCTTAGGATTCGGCATAACGCAGCAAGCTGCGGGGAATTGCCCAAGAGTATTAACGTTCATGCCCGCTTTTGAAACTGGGACCCTCGATCGAGTCAGTCACACCGGTTGGTCTACTTTTCGATTCAAAGACCCGACTTTTCCCGTTTGGATCGGCGCGGCGCTGCTTCTTGTTTTCCTCATGCTGTTCCCGCTGGGCGCGATTTTTCGCGCCAGCTTGTGGGGTGACACCGGGTTCACGTTCAGCAGATATCTTGAGGTTTTTACCAACGAGCAGTTTCTCAAGGCGATCTGGAACACTTTGATCATTTCCACCTGGGTGGGAGCGCTCGCGGTCGTCATCGGCGCGCTGCTCGCCTGGCTGGTGGCGCGCACCGATTTGCCCTGGAAAAAACCGATCCGCGCGCTGGTGATGGCATCGTTTGTGACGCCGCCGTTCCTGGGAGCGTTTGCCTGGACGCTGCTTGCCGGGCCTAACGCCGGTGCGCTCAACAAATTTTACCGGGCCGTGACCGGTGCGGAGGGAGCGCTGTTCAATATCTTCACCATGCCGGGGCTGATCTTCGTCATGGCGCTGTACAGCTTTCCCTACGTTTTTTCCATGATCGCCAACGTCTGCGAGCTGATTTCGTCGGATCTCGAAGACGCCGCGGAGATTCTCGGCGCCAACAAGTGGCGCACGGCCTGGACCGTCACCTTGCCGCTGGCGCTGCCGGCGTTGATCAGCGGCTTCATCCTGGCGTTTCTCCAATCGTTGTCGCTCTTCGGCGCGCCGGCGATTCTCGGCCTGCCCGCGGGCTTGCA
>CAMLCX010000369.1 GCA_946478635.1 uncultured Pseudomonadota bacterium | reverse complement strand
GCTGACACAGCAATTGAGGCGTCGGCTTCGAAGAGACCACGGGTATGGTCTCCAATTCGGTGAAGATGAGCCAGCAGGACGTGATCGCCGCGCTCAAGCGCTTGCGCGCCCAGCACAGCGACGATCCGGAGTACAGAAAGCTCCGGAAAGATTTGCCCAAAGGGTGGCCGATTTGAGAAACGGTTCCGAGTCTCGCGTCTCGTGTCCCGAGTTCCGTCGCTGGATCAGGTCTATTCGTCCAGCCTTCGAATTATCTTCCCCCTCGACGGGGAAGATAAAAATGGGGTGCTTGCTCGACGCCAGAAGCAAATCTATTTCGGCAACCTCACGGTCGGCTGCCGCAGGTTCAGATCCTTGACGCCTCCCCAAAATTCTCTTTTGCCGGTCATGGCCTGAACGTGTCCGTCCCATTCCAGCGTGAACGCAGTCAGGCCGAGCTTGACCGCGGCGCGGACCTTATCTTGACTTGCCGGATCGTTGGCTAATAGACGAATGGCGTCGATCTGCCGGTTACCATGGCCTTCGTCTTGCGCGGCATGAAGCTTGTAGGTTTCCGCTGCCCGCGGCGAGAAGCCGTAGTAACCGGTCAGCTCGCGGTAGACTTTCTCGGAGATTTTTCCCGCGCCGCCCAGCTGGCTTTCGACAAACGCCAACATGGCGACACCTTCGAGGGCGGAACGGCGCTGGCAGCAGCCGATGATCATTTCGATAGCCGCCAGTGTCCCCGGCGCGGGTTCGGCGTTGTCTGCTTCCTGGCGCGAGATGCCGCCTTCCTCGAGAAACTGCAGCATGATGTCCATGTGCGTGCGCTTGCCGCCCAACTCTTCCATGAAATTTTCCAGCACGGTGTCCATAACCGCATATTCCTTGGCGGCCACGGCGTTGACGGCCATGTAGCCGAAGAAAATAGGGTTGGTGCGAACGCGCAAATAATGCTGCACCTCACCGAGTATGATCTGATCGCGCCGCCAGCGGTGGTTGATGATGCCGGCGAACCAGGGGTGCTGCTCCATTGGCACCTCGGCCGCGTAGCGCCAAAGTTCATCGATAAATTCATCGGGGCTCATAAGCTACCGTCTAGCTCACTCGGAAGTCAATGTCTATCCTCGAAAACTGACGACGCGAATCAAATCTGATACTCGCCTTTTTTGTTGCTTTTTGTTTTCGATATGAGGTAGACAAAACGGGACATTTAAGTCAAACCGCTTACACCATTGGAGGCCGCGCAGGGCTTATGATGAAACTCTTCGGTTGCTTAATCTTGTTGACCTGGACCTTGACGGGAACAGCCTCCGCTAATGAGATAGCTCTGTTTGAAACGCAAAGCGCAGTTGCAAGTTTTGTGGCAGAAGAATCGGCATGCGTCAGAACGATGACGAACGTATTCGCCGGCAATCATATCGAGCGGCCGCAAAAAACGCCCCAGTCAGGCGCTTTCATTTCCATAAAGAAAGAGAACTTTTGTACGGCTACGCTTTTGCTCGATGCGGTCGGCGTGCCGGTGTTCAATGCGAACGAATTTACGGTCAAGGGAAATCTTAAACAGGCATCGCTGAACGCATCGTTCCCGGTTTTCGATTTCGTGACGAATGCTCAGATCATGATCGCCGTTAAATTAACTTGGACAAACGTAGGGCGTGCGATTCGCTCGTGGTCGTTGACCTCTGACGATTTTATTTTTATTGTCGCGAAGGAAGCGGCTAGAACGTTCCTGGCGACTGCATCCGGACAGGTTTTCAACGGTACTGAAAACCTCACACCGACTCCGTCCCAGAATGGTGTTGTCAGTGTTGACGATAACCTTTTTGTAATCAGGGATTAGAGGGCTTTTCTCAAGCGGGGTGGGTCCCAACCTTGGTTACGGCAAATTCTGTGACGCGAGGATCGCATTTACCAATCGCCCCAAAAGGACTACAGAACAACGCTCGGGCTGGGCCAATCTCGAAGAATTTCACGCCGGACCTTGGCCGAAAAGAGTACGACATAGCGGATACGAACGCTGCGAAGGACGCCGACCGGGCAGGTCGCAAGCATGCCACGAACTCGCCACTGTGCCTGTGCTCATCGCGGCGAAGGCGGGTATCGGACAGACGGATAATTCTCGTTGGTTATCGCTCAGGCGGTTTGTCGACCGGGGTCACGCGAATTGAGTGATGAGTGCGCGTAGCATGTTCAATATCACTCATCGAGGTTATCAGCTGCGGCGCGAATTTTCTGGAGCCGCTCGATCTGCTGCGAAATATCTTCTCCTGCCATAATGGATTTCGATACGCAATCCCGCTACCCCCGGTGGTCTCATCGGGGTGATGGCCTGCATCCGTCGGCTACGGCATCGGCTGGCATCGCATAACACATCTCAGGTTTCGTTCGGCTGTAAAACTCTCCGCCGGGTGAGTGGAATATGCACCGCTCGCCCGTGGATGTTGTGAAAATGCCCTTGATGGGATGGCTGTTTGGGCAGGTAGACGCGCTAGTGGGAAACACCCCGCCCTGTAGCTGGGCAAGCCGCTGCGCAGATACCGCTTCACTCGTCCAGTGCCTGCTCGCCGCACCAGCTGCCGCAAAAAACAAGATGCAAACAAGAAATCCTTTCATTTGTCCCTCCCTCGCTCCGTTATTAGGATGTTCTTGATTGCCAAAGGCATGCCGGACGCAGTCTTACCGAACGTACCTAGAAGCGGTCGAGATTCTTGTTCGATTGAGATTGTCCCTGTCAAAATGTGACATGGTGACACATGGTGGCGAGGTCGATTCGCGCCAAGCTCTCAATTTCATTCGGGGGAGCTATCGGCACGACGGTTGCTCAATACGTGAATGACGAACAACCGAATCGAGGTCGAGCCGTGAAAAAATATTGCGTTCTTACTTTTATTTTTGTCTGTAGCTGGTTTGCCGTGGGTCAAGCACAGGTCAGCGTTGAGGGCGATTCACGAAAGGACGGAGCCTTCGTAGGCGGACACTCCCGAAGCAATTCCGACCGGAAGCTCTATAACAATTTGTCATATTCGCGAAACTCCTATATCGGCAGACAAGAAACGGTGGATCCCAATCGTTACATGGAGCGGTATAATAACCAAGGCGGCGGCAAATCTGATTCCACTAGCGGCACCGGTCCGGTCTATAACCCCTATATAATCCATTGGCGCTAAACTCGATTTAGATCCGTGCTTCTGTGTAATTATCTCTGAGTAGCGCGAATCACCGGCCAGGGCGTCGGTCCACAGTGCGCGTGCTCATCATCAATTTCTTCTTCAATCGTTATTTTTTTCCGAAGAGCTTCGTTAGTCACTTTCTCAAGGGCCGGTAATCCGCTGGTGGCATATCCCCGCGTACCCGTTGAACTCTATGAGTCGTTTATTTGTGGGCGTGCTTTCTGAGAAGCGGAAGTGCGGCCAATGCCGCCGCGAATAAAAGCAGCGAAGCGGGCTCTGGAACTGCCGCGGTTGTGACTTCTGAAGGCGTAAAAGTCAGATTTTCGATCTGGCCGGTTACCGTTCTCGTATTGCTGAACTGAGATGCTGCGGTATAGGGCGCTGGATCATTGACAAGGATATCGAATTCGCCGGTTCCGAGGGCATTGGAATACGTTAGATGCTGGGCGGTGTTGACGAAGTCAATCGTTAGCAGACTGCCATTGCCAATGTTGTTCGAATTGCCGCTCCGCGAAATGGTGCCGAATATGTCGGCGGTAAAAAGAGCGGAGCTTCCGGACACGACCGGATCAGTAAACGTAATCCGCAAAGTGAAATCAGTGACGCCATCCTGGTTGCCGAACGGCTCAACGCAATTGTTGCTACCGCATACATTGAGGGTAAAGGTCCCAAGATTCGTCAGGCTCGTCGGACCGGGACCGATGGGCACGTCGACGTTCGTAAAGCTGGCGCCGGAATAGGTCAGGAAAGTGTCGATGGTTGTCGGCGAGCTCGCATTGGTGTTTCCCGTGAACGAAATCGCCTGCGCCGTTCCAGCGACACTTAGAGCACCGGCAATGAGACTCGTTAAAAAAACCAGGCTGCGAATGTTTCTCTTCATTTCCTTGCTCCCGCAGAACTAGATGATTTCCGTTGCAAGGAGCAATTATGAGACCGTTTATAGGTATCGCCGGGTCTGCAGACTTTTTTCCCAAAACGAGGCTTTAGTTCTAAAGAAGAGTCACACGATTTGATCGCGGCGCTGCTGATTTCGTGTCAGTATCGTCGCCGGCTGTGACGCCGGTGACGTGGGAGGAAAGGTATTATTGGAACATTTCGGCGCCTCGGCGGGGGTGCCGCAGGATACTGTCCGCAACCTAGCGATTTCGGAAGTTCCGGGCATTGCGCGGCGAAATTGAGAAACTACCCCGCGCAATCCCGGTTTCGTTAGTTCGAATTCACCACAGCCCTTTTGTCCGGTTTTCCCGGACGGGGCTGACTCGGTTTGAGTCGGCCGAGCTATCTCATGCCGAGTTGACGCTGGAGGCGGGCGATGTGCGCATTGTCATCCGCGATTTGCTCCCGGCTGGCACCATGCGCTCTGTCGTAATTCCTTTTGCGTATCGCATGATCCAGTCGCCGAGAGAGATCTTCCTGGCCGTATGCCGCCCCCGCTGGATATCCGTAAGCAGGGTACCCATAACTAGGAACCGGAACGGGCCGATAAACGGGCGCAGGATAAGACCGTTCCCGATGACGGTAACGAGCGGCCGGGTAAACGGGTGCTGGATCGATGGACCTCGAACGGCGATAATCACGGTCATTTCGCCAATCCCCATCTCGGGCTAATGCCGGGCTGGCAGAAAGTCCCAAAGAGCCCGCCACCAGAGCGCCTAGAACCAAAGCTGTGAGTTTTGTCTTCATGAACCTACCCTCCGCCGATTTAGACGGAGCGGCTTTGCAAAAGTTAACACAGGCCCGTTAGAGCGGGTCATTCCGGTTCATTTTAAGCGCCTTGGACGACCCGTTCGTCGTTGCCTGTCCAGTATTTTGATGGCCGCTTTACTTCGCTGCTCGGGGGTCGCCCACTCATTCGGGAGATTCTTTTCTTTCGTAATCTTGGCAAGTTCTTTGGCGTATCGCTGCCCCTGTCCGAGCTCTTTTATGCGTTCATCTATCGCATATCCGAGGGTGGGATCGGTCGAGTAGGGCGGGACTTTTGCTAAACGCCATCGTCCGAGCTTATCCGGCTTCTTGCCAATCAGTTCGCCATTGCGTTCATGGACGTCCTTCCAGCCGAAGACCTTTACGGCGACTGCCGCAGTCAATGCTGCACCCCGGAGGGATCTATCAGGAGTCTTGCTCA
>CAMLCX010000368.1 GCA_946478635.1 uncultured Pseudomonadota bacterium | reverse complement strand
TGAACAGGGCGGATTTGGCTCTGCGCAAGGGCGCTTATCGCATCGCTCCCGAGGACCTGCCGGTCATCCCCGGCCGAGAGTTTGCGGGAACGGTCGCCAAGCTTGGCCCCGGAGTTCAGCAATTCAACGTTGGCCAGCGGGTGGTGGCCTGCACCGGTACGGGCGGCTACGCGGAGTACGCGCTCGCTAAGGCCTCAGAGGCTGTGCCGGTTCCCGACGGGGTTGACTCGGCAACCGCGGCGGCGATCCCCACGGTATTTCTCACGGCGTGGTTCGCTTTGTTGACCGACGGCAAACTGAAAGCGGGCGACTGGGTGCTCGTGCAGGCCGGCAGCAGCGGCGTCGGCATCGCCGCGATCCAAATCGCAAAGCATCTGGGTGCGAAGGTGATTACGACTTCCGGCAGCGATGACAAATGCAAAAGGTTGCGCCAACTTGGAGCCGACGAGGTGATCGATTACACGAAGCAAGGTCTGTTCACGGAAGTGATGCGCATCACCACCCCAGCCGGTCGGGATCATTATCAGGAGCGCCAGAACCCCGACGTCATGGAGGGCGTCAATGTGCTGCGCGGCTTGGGCATCGACCCTTCGGCGCGCCGACGGCCGTTTCCGCCGTATCGCGGCGTCGATGTCGTGCTCGAGATGATCGGCGGCGACGTCTACCAGAAGAGCATACAAGTGCTGGCGCCAGGCGGCCGCCTGGTTTCACTCGGCGGCGCCTTCGGCGCGGTACCGGACCCGCCGCCATCGCTTTCCGAGGGGCGCAAGGCAAGCCGCTTCTCGATCACCAACCATCTCAAGGCAAAACCGGAGGACTTCCACGAGTTGTCCAATCTCCTCAATCTGGTCCGAGAAAAGAAATTTCAAGTGATCATCGACCGGACTTTTCCCCTGGCGGAAGCGCGCGCCGCGCAGCAACACCTCGAAGGACGGAGCCACTTCGGCAAAGTCGTGCTCAACATGACCTGAATGAGTTGTTCCAAAGGGTTCCAGCGGTTCCAAGTTTTCCAATCGTTCAATCGAACGCGCAGCCGGAAAATCGTTGAACTGTTAAACGTTTGAACCATTGAACTTCTGGAACATTGAAACGTCTGGAACCGACTCGTTTTAACGTGAACGGAGCGAAGCGGTTGAACGGCTTGAACGTTTTGAACGGCTGTTGCAGAAAATCGTTGAACTGTTGAACAGTTGAATGGCTTCCGATCGCGTGACTGAGTCAGACTTTTGACAAGCTCACACTTTCTATAAAGAAAACCTTTAGCGGCAAGATCAGTAAAGAGGAGAAACAATATGGGCAGAATTTCTAATGAAAGAATGGAAAAAGCTTTAGAACAACTAAAAACTATTTCCGCGGAAGATTACGCAAAAGTAAAAGGCATGGTCAATGTCGTAAGGCCTTTTAGAAGCGTTCTCGATAAAACGCCGGACGATTATGGCATGACGGGATGGGAAGATATTTATCCGTCAACCGAAGGAGAGAACTCCATGAATCGCATCCTCTGTTCACTGCTTGTCGTGAGATGAGCGGATACAGAACAAGCTCGCCCAACGGCTGACTAAATAATCAATACTCAGGCTCTGCCCCCAATTTTTTGATCGAGCTGCAAAGAAGACTAGTCCCGAGCGACAGAGTGAATTTCAGTCAACCCTCCGACGATTGACACCTTCGCCGGTTCAGCGATAAATCACCGTGAGAGAAGGTGGTTTAAATTTTTAGTAATCGGGAGCCGCTGTGTTAAGCAAAGAAGACAACGACTTCGCGTGTCGTGTCGGGCCGGGAACGCCCATGGGCGAGCTATTCCGGCGATTCTGGCTGCCGGCGATGCTGCCCGACGAGTTGCCCTCTGCGGATTGCCCACCCGTGCGCCTGCGCCTGCTCGGTGAGGATCTGATCGCCTTTCGCGATTCAAATAACAAAATCGGCGTCGTCGAGGCGCACTGCCCGCACCGCGGCGCGTCCCTCTACTTCGGGCGCAACGAGGAGTGCGGCATTCGCTGTGTCTATCATGGCTGGAAATTTGATGTCGACGGCAACTGCGTCGACATGCCGTCCGAACCCCCCGAAAGCAGCTTCAAAGACAAGATCCACATCGCGTCTTACCCGACGGCCCTCCATGGCGGCCTGATCTGGGTTTACATGGGGCCCCAACATCTCCACGCCGAGCTGCCTCAATTGGAGTGGACCCGAGTCCCCGATAGCCACCGCTCGGTGTCGAAGTGGTACCAGGAGACCAACTACCTCCAGGGATACGAGGGCGACATCGACAGCTCCCACGCCTCGTTCCTTCACACGTACCTGAATCCGGAGGCTTCCCCCAATGACGACTTCAGAACCATCGATCCCAGGCAGAAGTCGCGGGACCGGGCACCGAAGATCGTCGTGAACGAGACCGACTACGGCTTTCGCTACGGCGCCCGTCGCATAATAGGCGAGGGAACCTACAACTGGCGGGTGACCCAGGCGCTGCTGCCGACCTATAGCCTCATCCCCTTCATCCGCTTCCCGGCCGGCGGACGCGCCTGGATTCCGGTGGACGACAATCGCACCATGACTTTCTACATTTCTTACCACCCGGAACGGCCGCTGACCGAACAGGACCTGGCGATTCGCCGCACCGGTCGCGCGTTTCCCCCCGAATTGATCCCCGGCACGTTCATCCCGAAGCGCAACATGGAGAACGATTATCTGCTCGACCGCGAGATCCAGCGCACGACGAGCTACACCGGCATCTGGGGGGTCAACGACCAGGACCGCGCGATACAGGAAAGTATGGGGCCCATCTACGACCGCCGCAGGGAGCACCTCGGTAGCAGCGACCTGGCGATCATCACGGCGCGCAAGCGGCTGCTGAATCTCGCCCGTGAACTCCAGCAGGGCACCGAGCCCTTCCCCGCGTCCCACGGGGACGTCTATCGCGTGCGTGCCATGGACGTGAACACGCCGGTCGACAATTTCGACGCCGTGATCGCCAGCCACGGCAGTGGCTTGGTTGCCAGGGCATAGCTAACAGACTGTTGAAAAACTCTGCTTCCAGGCTGTTCAAAAAGGGCCAGATGCGAGGCGCGCGAGAAAATCGACGAGCGGAGGCGTATTTACCGATACGTTGTAGCGAGACGATCGAGCGCAACGAAGCAGGTGGGCATTTTTCAACAGCCTGTTATGCGACATACCATGCGTGACATGACACCGGATCCCTATCCACCGTTTGACGGCGTCGTGCCCTACGGCACTGTCCGTTCGATTGCTGATGAACGGGCGCACCGCAAGCGGATGTGCGCGCTCGGATACCGCATCTTTGGTGCACTGCGCTGGGGCATGCTCGGCGACGGTCATATATCAGCCCGTGACCCTGTGTTTACCGATCACTTCTGGCTGCTCGACTGGGGTGTCCCCTTCAGGGAGGCGACGGTCCACCAGTTGGTGCTGGTCGGGCCCGGTGGCGAAGTGAAGAACGCCGACGGCATCGCCACCGGTGCCGTCAACACGGCCGGCTACTATATTCACCATCCGCTGCTCGCTGCTCGTCCCGATGTCGTCAGCGCATCTCACACCCATACCGCCTTCGGCACGCCATGGTCGGCCAACGTCGAGCCGTTCCGCGCGCTCAGTCAGGAGGCGTGTGCTTTCGTGTTCGACCAGGCGCTTTTCAACGATGAGGAAGTTGAGGTGCTTTCGATCGATGGCGGCAAGCGCATCGCCGCCGCGCTCGGCAACAGGAAGTTCTGCATCCTGCGCAACCACGGCCTGCTCACCGTAGGCCGCTCGGTGGAGGAATCGGTCGGGTGGTTCGTGATGGCCGAGCGGGTGGCCGAAGTCCACGTGAAAGCGCCGAACGCACGACCGATCTCTGACGAGGCCGCTGCGGCTGCGGCGTCGACACTTGCCCCTCATCCCGTCGGATGGCGGATGTTCCAGTGGCTGCAGCGCTCGCTCGTTCCCGATCGATCGGTGGTCGACTGAACAACGCGCCGAGCTTATAGAAAAGACGATAGGCGAGAGGAGCCGTGACGATGAAAAATCGCGCCGCTGAAATACACGCCGGCCTCAAACATCCGGTGATCGACGGCGACGGCCACTGGTTGGAACCGGTGCCGGTCTTTCTCGAGTACCTGCATGAAGTGGGCGGTGCTCAATCGGTCGACCGGATGAGAGCGCTCTGGCAGCGCAATCACGCGTGGTACCGCTCCACCTGGCCGCAGCGCCAGCACGATCGCACCAGGCGAAGCAACTGGTGGGGCGTCACCAGCAAGACCCTCGACAAGGCCACTGCGCTGCTGCCGGCTTTGTTGAACGAACGACTGCCGGAGTTGGGCATCGACTTCGCGTTGATCTATCCGAGCCTTGGGCTCGCATTCAACGGAGTTGCTCAGGATGACCTGCGCCGGGCCGCCGCCCGTGCCTACAATAAGATGACGGTCGACATGTTCGCGCCCTATGCCGCAAGATTTGCCCCGGTGGCGATTATTCCCATGCATACGCCGGAGGAAGCGATCGAGGAACTCGAATACGCCGTCGGCAAGCTGGGCTACCGAGCGATCATGCTCAAGGGAAACCAGGAGCGTCCTATCTCGAGTGCCGCGGAAGGCATCGATGCAAAGAAAGCCGCGTGGTATGTCGATACCGTCGGCCTCGACAGCCCGCTTGATTACGATCCGTTCTGGCGGCGCTGCGTCGATCTTGGCGTCGCCGTGACCCAACACTCGGGCAGCGGCCGTTGGCCGGATCGCAGTTCCATCAGCAACTTCACCTACAACCATATCGGCCACTTCGCCGCATCGAATCACGCCTTCGCGAAGGGCGTTTTCCTGGGCGGTCTGGTGCGGCGCTACCCGAAGCTTAATTTCGGTTTCATGGAAGGCGGCGTCAGCTGGGCCTGTCAGTTGTGCGCCGACCTGATCGAACACTGGGAAAAGCGCCGCCCTGCCGGCCTGCAAAACCCCGGCGCCACCAGCATCGCCGAGATGCATCAATTTATCGCCCGGTATGGCGACGCGAGACTGAAAGCCAATGCCGACGCGATCATGAACAGCCTGGACTTTTTGCGGCCGGAATGCAGCGTCGAAGAACTCGCGCGGCCGGAGTTTATCGCCGACGATTTCGCGGCGGCAGGAATCGAGTCAAAAGACGATATCCGGGCGGCATTCTCCACCAACTTTTACTTCGGTTGCGAGGCCGACGACAGAACGACCCTATGGGCCTTCGATCCCCGGATGGGCTTTCGGCTGCGGCCGGTGTTTAGCTCCGACTTTACGCACTTTGACGTCCCCGACTTTGCGGATGTCA
>CAMLCX010000367.1 GCA_946478635.1 uncultured Pseudomonadota bacterium | reverse complement strand
CTAGCTCCAACGCCGCTGCAATAAATGTCCGCGAGACTGCCACCCTATCCCAAAACGTTAATACGCGACGAGCTGATTGCCCGGGCGATTCAACCGGCGTTGTGGCTCTTGTTATTCGGCGCGGTGTTCACCAAGGTGCGCGCCATATCCACCGGTGATCTGCCCTACCTCGATTTCATGGCGCCCGGTATTCTCGCCCAGAGCGTGCTCTTCGTCGCGATCTTTTATGGCATCGGCATCATTTGGGAGCGGGATTTGGGCATCGTTCACAAATTTTTAGTAAGCCCCACTCCGCGCGGCGCTCTGGTGCTTGGCAAGGTCTGTCTGCAGGCATCCGTTCATTATCGCAAACCGTGATCATCTACGCGCTGCTGCTCGGTGTCAAAATGAATTGGCACCCGGCGGCGCTTGTTGGCGTGCTGGTGACTGTCATCCTCGGCGCAGCGCTGTTCTCGACCGTCTCGCTGATCATCGCGTCGTTAGTCAAGACCCGCGAAAGATTCATGGGCATGGGACAGGTGCTCACCATGCCGCGGTTTTTTGTCAGCAATGCGATTTATCCGATCTCGCTGATGCCGACCTGGTTGCAAATCATTTCGCACATCAATCCCCTGACATACGAAGTCGATGCCTTGCGGGCGTTGATGTTGGCGCGCGGGACGAGCAGTTTCGGCCTGACGCTGGATTTAAGTGTTTTGTTGGTCGCCACCGTGATCGCAGTGATCATCGGCGCAAAGCTTTATCCGAGAGTCGTGACGTAGCGCGGGCCGGTAAATGTAGTGCGGTGCAAGCGCCTGAGATGAGATGTTTCACGCGGCGCGGATAATGAGCACGGGATCCCCGGAATGGCGCACAACTCTTTCAGTCACGCTGCCCAAGACCCAGCGCGTAACGCCCGACCGGCCATGGGTGCACATCGCTATGAAATTATTGGGCGTATTGCGGGCGAGCATCGTGATTTCTTCTGCGCCGTAACCGATGTTCACCACCGACGAAACGTTTTTCAACCCGTGTTGCTCGACCTCTTTGATTTTTTCCGCAAGGTAATCCTTTGCCTCGGCCTCTAGCTGATCAAACAACTCTTGGCTGTAGGCCCCATATTCGTCCGCTGAAACAGCCGGTGGCAGAGCGTAGGCGCGCAGGAATACCACTTCGAGCCGCATTTTTTTGCCTAAGTCAACGACGTATGGCAAAACCTTCTGCGCCAGCGGGGAGCCATCGAGAGGGACAATGACTTTCCTCAAAGCGGCTTCCCCTTCCGTTTTGCCCTGGTCGGTCGCGCGAATGAGGAATAGGTGGTTCGTCGATCCATGCAGCACTTTGTCCGCCACGCTGCCGAGAAGCCAACGTTGAATGCCGGAGCGTCCGTGTGTCGCCATGACGATCAACGTATCTTTATCGGCAGCCGCTTTGTCGATGATCAACTCTTCCGCGTTGCCGTTTTCCACGGAACACGTAACCCGAGCTTGGGCAAATGATCTGGCCATTGTCTCCAGGTAATCGCCGCTGCTCGCCCTCTTATCCGCCAACAGCGTGTCGAGGTAACGACCGTGCTCCGGATTGGCCAGTAATCTGAGCGCCTCAGGGTCGACGACCTCGAGAAGCTCCACCGGGATCGCCAACGCTTTAGCCAGATAGCGAGCATAGGGTAAGACTTGCTCGGCCACTTTGGATCCGTCCAGCGGTACCAGCATTCGTGAATACATGGCGCTCTCCTGTCCTGCATAGTGTAGGAACTGTTCCGGGCTGTCAGATCTCGTCATTGGATGTTTACGTCAAAGCGCCGATCCAATCAACTTCGAAATTCAAAGCGTTTTTTCCGCTCCCTAAATTTTATGCCGTGATGCCCCGCGCCGTTTGCATTGGTTGAGGTCATTCTGATTTCGACCTCTACACAAGATCTATAAAATGCGCGATATACAGATACAGCGTAACGATTCTCGGAGGCATCGTAGTGTGACGACTCGGTTAGCGTCCTTTTGGAGTCTTTCGGCCGGAGCCTTGCTTGAAGATCTCAAGGCATCTGCGGCAGGACTGACCTCCGAGGAAGCCCAACGACGTCTTGCCCAATACGGGTTAAACCGAATCAAGGCAAAGCGGCGAACCGATTCGCTGACGCTCTTTCTCGCTCAATTCAAGAGTCCGCTTATCCTCATTCTTTTGTTTGCCACTGGGTTGTCATTGTTTTTACACGATCCGGTCAACGCTCTCATCATCCTCACCATTGTCGTCGTAAGCGGCCTTCTCGGGTTTTGGCAGGAGCACAGCGCAACCAACGCAGTGGAAAAGCTGCTCGCCATCGTGCAAATCAAGGCTTCGGTGTTTCGCGATGGAGGCCCCAAGGAAATTCTCGTCGAAGAGATTGTCCCCGGAGACATCGTCATTCTAAACGCCGGAGATATCGTCCCCGGAGACTGTCTGGTCCAGGAATCCAAAGATCTTTTTATTGATGAAGCAACCCTGACGGGTGAAACCTACCCTGTAGAGAAATCGGTCGGAGTGCTTGCGGCTGAAACAGCGCTTGGCCAGCGGACAAATGCGCTATGGATGGGGACCCATGTGGTAAGCGGCAGCGCCAATGCGCTGGTCATAAGCACAGGCAAGGAGACCGAGTTCGGTAAGGTCTCCGAGCGTTTAAAACTCAGACCCCCAGAAACGGAATTTGAACACGGCATACGGCAATTCGGCTATTTTCTGCTGGAAGTGACGCTGGTGCTGGTGATGGCTATCTTCGCTATCAACGTCTACTTGGCGCGACCGGTCTTGGACTCGTTCCTCTTTTCCCTGGCACTCGCGGTTGGCCTTACTCCGCAACTGTTGCCGGCGATCATCAGCATCAACCTTGCCCACGGCGCCAAACGGATGGCCCAAGCAAGAGTGATCGTCAAACGGCTCGCTTCGATTGAAAATTTCGGCAGCATGAACGTGATCTGCTCCGACAAGACCGGCACCCTGACCGAAGGAATCGTGCACTTACAATCCGCCCTTGATGTGGAAAGTGCTCCGAGCGATAAAGTGCTTCTTCACGCTTATCTCAATGCTTTTTACGAGACCGGCTTTACGAACCCCATCGATGAAGCGATCCGCAGCCAGTGCCAGTTTAACCTGTCCAGCTACCGGAAGGCGGACGAAATCCCGTATGATTTTCTTCGCAAGCGATTAAGTGTTTTGGTTGCCCATGGTGATACCCATGTGATGGTGACCAAAGGCGCTCTGCAAAACGTGCTCGCCATCTGTTCAGCGGTGGAAACTGGAGCGGGGACCCTCGTCGATATCGCGGCGGTGCGGGACCGAATCCAGCAGCACTTCGAGGAGTTCAGTAGCAAGGGCCTTCGCACCCTAGGCGTCGCATACAAAAATATAGGCTCTGCATCACTGATGAGCAAAGTCGACGAAGCCGGCATGACGTTTCTAGGATTCCTTGTGTTTTTTGATCCGCCCAAGCCCCATATCATCGAAACCATTGCCAGTCTGAAAGCCCTCGGCGTGGCACTGAAGATTATCACGGGAGACAACCACCTGGTCGCGGCCAATGTCAGTCAACAGATGGGATTGTCGAATACAAAGATCATCACAGGGCCGGAACTTCGCCGGCTAAGCGATGGCGCGCTGCTCAAACATGTGGTGGACGTGGACGTCTTTGCTGAAATCGAACCCAATCAGAAAGAGCGCATCATCCTCGCCCTCAAGAAGGCCGGAAACGTCGTGGGCTATATGGGAGACGGCGTCAATGATGCATCGGCGCTCCATGCTGCCGATGTCGGCATTTCCGTTGAGAGCGCCGTGGATGTTGCCAAAGAGGCGGCGGATATCGTTTTACTCGAAAAGGATCTAGGTGTCCTTATGCAGGGCGTGCGTGAAGGGCGGACGACGTTTGCGAACACGCTGAAGTATGTCTTCATGGCCACCAGCGCCAATTTCGGCAACATGTTCAGTATGGCCGGAGTATCCCTCTTTCTGCCGTTCCTGCCGTTGCTGCCCAAGCAGATCTTGCTCACCAATCTAATGACCGATTTCCCCGAGATGACCATCGCGAGCGATAGGGTGGATGCCGAAATGGTTGACCATCCTCGGCGCTGGGACATTAAGGCCATTCGCAAGTTCATGATTACCTTCGGCTTGGTGAGTTCGGTGTTTGACTACCTCACCTTCGGCGCGCTAATAACCATCCTACATGCGACTCAGGATCAATTCAGGACCGGCTGGTTCATGGAATCGGTCGTGTCGGCCTCGCTGATCGTCTTGATCATCAGAACCAGGCAGCCATTCTTCAAAAGCAAACCGGCCAGGCCTCTATGGATAGCGACAGCGTCGGTGATCTTGGCCACGGTGGCTTTGCCTTATACCGGATTGAGTTGGCTCTTCGGTTTCGCTCCCATGCCGGCTGAATTTCTAGTGGTTTTGGCGGGGATTCTTTTTCTTTACATTGTTGCGGCGGAAGTAGCGAAGAAGCTCTTCTATCAAAGAGTGAAGTTTTGAGTCCAAAGGAATTTGCGTTCGCCCGAGTTAACTCCAACAGCTAAGCCACCGCCTCCGGCGGTGAGAAACGAAAAGGCTATGCCGTGTACGAATTGATTTGGCTTCCGGCTTTTTTGCGCGTCGATGCACTCGTAAGCAAGGCCGTAATCAAATTTCGGTGCCGTACGTTTCACCAAATCTTCGGGCGAATAGCCCCCTTCGAGGGGGCTTCCTCATACTACCCGCTCTGCGGGTAGTAGATGATTGATTCCAGATATTGTTTGCTGAAACAAATCGGCTTACCAATGTTTGGCCAAATTAGTGTGAAAAAGCCATTTCCTGCGTTACTCGAGCCAGCGATGGAATTCGGCAGAGACACTTCCAGTGAGAATCCATCAATTCTCCGCCGCTGACGCCATTGAGAGTGTTCACAGCGCTCCGCACGGCTTGTCATCCGGCGAAGCCGCGCGACGGTTGCACGAGTTCGGCCCCAACCGCATGGAACCGGTGGCCGCCGTACCCGTTTTGCTGCGGCTTTTCAAAGAATTCTGCCATTTCTTCGCGGTAATCTTGTGGGTGGCCACTGTGTTGGCGTTCTTAGGCGAATGGAACGATCCCGGCCAAGGCATGGCGAAAATCGGCTATGCAATCATCGCAGTGATCGTGGTCAGTGGCCTATTCTCCTTTTGGCAGGAATACCGCGTCGAGCGAACCCTCGCCGCACTTCGTAAGCTTTTGCCGCAAGAGGTTGACGTAATGCGCGACGGACAAGTGATATCCCTGGCGGTGGAGGAGTTAGTGCCGGGGGACGTCGTCCTCCTGGAACAGGGCGACAATATCCCTGCGGAT
>CAMLCX010000366.1 GCA_946478635.1 uncultured Pseudomonadota bacterium | reverse complement strand
CTTCGTGGTGAAAACTTAATCTTTGACTGGCGCGCCAACTGACATTCACGTTCATTTTATTCCAGCTTATGAAAGCCAAACCCACGGAACTCCTCCTCTCGGTCGCGGTACTGATCTTGGGCCTCGGGGTCGCCGTGGGTGCGTCACAACTATCGAGCGCGGGCGGTTACGCGAGGATCGGGCCCAATGCCGCACCCGCGGTGATCGCCGGCGGTCTCATCCTCCTCGGCATTTGGTTAGTCTACGAAGCGATCACCGGCGGCTGGCGCAACGCCGTTCCGGACGATGCCACAGAGCGTGGCGAGCACAGTTTTCACATCGGCGGTTTTATCTGGGTCAGTATCGGCCTGATCGCGCAAATTTTTTTAATTCACACCGCTGGCTTCGTGCTCGCCCAAGCTTCGCTCCTGGCGTGCGTCGCGCGCGGATTCGGCAGTGCAAAGCTGCCGCGTGATTTCGCCATCGGTCTGCTCCTGGGTCTCGGCGTCTTTCTCTTTTTCGTTAAATTCTTAAATGTCAATTTGCCCGCCGGCTGGTTGCAGCCGATCCTCGGCGGCGCGGGCATTTGATCGTCGATGGACGCCTTCAGTTCCCTCGGCCACGGCTTTAGCATCGCGCTGACGCCGCTCAATCTTTTGTGGGGCTTCCTCGGCGTTACCCTCGGCACATTCATCGGAGTACTCCCGGGTGTCGGTCCGGCGCTTACCGTCGCCATGCTCATGCCGCTCACGGTCAAGCTCGATCCCACAGGCGCGCTCATCATGTTCGCGGGCATCTACTACGGCGCCATGTACGGCGGATCGACGACCACGATCCTGCTCAACACGCCCGGAGAATCCGCATCCATCGCAACGGCGCTGGAAGGCAATATGATGGCGAAGAATGGCCGCGCCGGTCCGGCGCTCGCGACCAGCGCCATCGGTTCCTTCGTTGCCGGCACGATCGCAACGGTGCTTGTTACGCTGCTTGCTCCGATAGTCGTCGAGCTCGCGCTGAAATTCGGCCCAGCCGAGTATTTCGCTCTGATGATCTTTGCGTTCACCACCGTCGCGGCGGTCATCGGCAGCTCCACCGTGCGCGGGTTGACGAGCCTCTTTGTCGGGTTGCTCCTGGGTGTTGTCGGCATCGACAGCCAGACCGGCACGACGCGCTTTGCGTTTGGCGTACCCGAAATGCTCGACGGCATCGACGTCGTCGTGCTTGCGGTGGGATTGTTTGCCGTTGGCGAAGCGCTTTATGTCGCCGCTTATTCGAGCCGTCTCGAAGAAAAAATGGAACAACTCAAAGGCTCGCTCTGGATGTCGAAAGAAGATTGGAAACGCTCCTGGCCGGCTTGGCTGCGCGCCACCGCCATCGGTTTTCCGTTCGGCTCCATTCCGGCTGGCGGCGCCGAGATTCCAACTTTCCTGTCCTACGCAACCGAGAAAAACCTCACCAAGTATCCCGAGGAATTTGGCAAGGGCGCTATCGAGGGCGTCGCCGGCCCCGAAGCTGCCAACAACGCATCGGTCACCGGAGCGCTGGTGCCGTTGCTGACGCTCGGCATCCCGACTTCGGCCACCGCGGCGGTATTGCTCAGCGCATTTCAGAACTACGGCATCCAGCCCGGTCCAATGCTCTTTCAATCTCAGCCTGACTTGGTGTGGGGTCTGCTCGCGAGCCTATATATCGGCAATGTGTTGCTGCTGATACTCAACCTGCCGCTGGTCGGCATCTGGGTAAAAGTGCTGGAAATTCCCCGGCCGCTGCTTTACGGCGGCATTTTAGTGTTCGCTACGCTCGGGGCTTACAGCCTGCATCAATCCGTAGTCGACCTGATAAGTCTTTATGTCTTCGGCCTACTCGGTTTTGTCATGCGCCGCTGGGACATCCCGGTTGCGCCGGCGGTGATCGGCTTGATTCTCGGTCCGTTGGCGGAAACTCAAGCGCGCCGCGCCCTGGCAATCAGCCAAGGCAACACCGCGGTGTTTGTCACTCAACCGATCTCAGCGACCATCTTGGCCATTTCGTTTCTGTTGCTTATCGTCCCGGTGATCGTTCGGGTCATGCGACGAAGTTAGCCAGCGCTATTTTCTCTCTCGACATCCTGTCGCCGGACGCAAGACAGCCGGATCGGCTGCGGATGCGTTCAAACCGTTCAAGCCGTTCAAATGGTTCAATCCGTTCCGGAACACCGGAATTCGCAGTGGAGATACGTTGTCGGGTCGCGAAAGCATCCAGCTGTCATCCCGAACATATGTGAGGGAGCTTGGATTTCTCGCTGCGCTCGAAATGATAAGGTTGGATAAAAAGTCCAGCGACTCAAAAGGATTCAGATACGAGGCGCGCGAAAAATCGGCGAGCGGAGGCGTACAGCGGCATTACGTTGACGCGAGACGATTGAGCGCAACGAAGTAGATGAGTCTTTTTCAGTCGCTGCTTAAACTTTGTCCATGCCGATTGAGAACATCCGTTCCAGATCGTGCCGCGAGTAAACACGAAAGGCGATCAGCGTTTCCGATGCCGTGATGCCCGGAACCGCGCGAATATGCTCCGTGACGATTTTCGCCAGTTGATCGTTGTCGCTGGCGCGCACGATCGCGGCGAGATCGTAGCGTCCGGCGACCGAGTAAACCTCCGATACGCCCTGGGTGTCTGCAAGGGCTTCGGCGACTTTGTTGGTCTTGTCTCTTTCGGTGTTGAGCAGGACGATGGCGGATAACATGTTTCAACTCCTTTTAATGAGAGACCAGTAATTCAAATGACGACTACAGAAACAGTAACCGAAGCATAACGCCAACGTCAACGCCGGTTTTCAATAAGATGTGGCGCGGGCGGAGCGTTTTAATGGTGCACAGGCTTGCCGAATTCGGTGGAGGTCGTCGACTCAATCGTTATAGAATTGGAGAAAGAAGGATTTGAAACGAAATCCAGGAAGAGGGGGTTCCCGGATTACGCAAAGCTTCATCCGGGCTACATCGTTAGAGCAGACAAAAAGAATCGGTCGGTTCTAGCAAGCTGTAACAGAAAAATGGCGTCTACCGTTCATGGTTCGAGAGCCTCACCACGAACGGTTTTTCCTTTCTCCGTTCGCCCTGAGCTGTGTCGAAGGGCTCTGCGATTTTAGACGCTAACCAACCGTTAATAGTTAACAACGAGCGCTTGCCGGCTACCTCCACAACTGATCGAAGAATCCCGAGCGCTTCACCTCTTCGACATAACGATTGTCAAAGTACGCTGTCAACGGCGTCGCCGAGGCCATTTTGGCGTCGGCGAGATTGCTCTGCACCATTTGTTTCACCATGCCGCGCAGCGCCGCTTCCGGCACAAGACCTTCCTTGGCGTAATTCTCGGTGGCGAAGCGGTACGACTCTTCCGCCAGATCGGCATCTTTCATGGGCATCCACTTGCCCATCACCTTCTTGGTGTATTCCCGGTCCGTCTGAATAATTTTTATCGCCTCCGCCGTGCCTTTGATGACCTTAATCACAGTATCCTTGTCTTTTTCCGCAACTGACCGGCGTGCCACAATGCCGTTGGTGATAAACGCGGTGAGCTTCGCTAGATCGTTCGGCGAAGCCAACTCATGATAACCCAGCTTCTTGAGCTGAAAATTATACGGCGGCGAGAACACCGCGCCATCCACCGAGCCTCGGCTCAAACCGGCGAAAGCCTCAGGCTGACCACCCATCTGGAGAATCGTCACATTTTTAATGCCGTAACCATCCAGTAACGTTTGCAGGGCAAAATGAGTCACGGTACCCAGGCGGCTCACGCCGATTTTCCTGCCTGCCATATCCTCGGGTTTCTTAATCTCCGCTTTCACCATGATCGATTGGGTAAAGCGCGGCACCATCGCGGTAATGTGAATGACATCGCCGCCTTTTAAAATATTTGAAATGACCGCAGGTCCACCCGACCCAGCCACATCCGCCGCTCCCGACAGCATGGCATTAAATAGCGCGGAAGACGCGCCGATAAAGACGGGATCGAATTCGATTCCATACTTTTCAAAAATGCGCGCATCTTTGGCGACAAACCACGGCAGACAGTTAAGACCGATGGGCGAAAACGGAAAAGGAACTTTCTTTAACGCCTGCGCCTGCACGCGGGCAGGCAAGAGCAGCGCGATGAGGAGCATGACGAGAGCGAGCTGGATGCCGGCCCTCAAAAATCGGCGGGAAGACGGAAAATCTAGCGAGCGTTTCATCTCGGATCCTCCTTCTCTTCGTGACGATTGCCGGTCTATTACAGTCGGACCATTCCTGTCAATGCGCTACGGTTCCCGCCGGGTGGTTCAGTTTCACCATATTTTCATGGGCGACCCCGCGGTCGCTTGAACGAGGGCACGCACGGGGGCGTGCCCCTACATTGTTCCGTGCGGGTGGAATCACCGATGCGTTTACCCGATCAAGCCGTGTCTGGTTATCTGTAATCGCTTGAACGATTTGAACGGCTTGAACGATTTGAACTTTTCTGACCGTTCAATCTCCCTTGAGATGTTTTGCGAAGAATCCGAACGTCCGCGGCCATGACGCGTTCGCCGCATGCTCGCGGTAATTGCCTGAGCCGAAATTCGCGAAGGCGTGCGCGGCATTGGCATAGGCATGAAATTGATGCGGCTTGCCGAGACGAGTCAGCTCGGCGTCGAGCTTTTTCATATCCGCCGGCGACGGATTTTTGTCGTCTTCGCCGAAGTGACCCATGATGGGACAGGAGATATCCTTGGACCGTTCGAACGGCGACGGACCGTCACCCCAAGGAGAAAACGGATCGCTGCCGTAATACATGACACCGGCCTTGATGGCGGGATTGGCCGCCGACATTAAATACACAACGCGCCCGCCCATGCAGAAGCCGACGATGCCGATCCTGCCCGGATCGACGGACTTGTGCGACTTGAGATAGCTTACCGTAGCGTTGACGTCTTGAATGACGGTTGCATCACGCAGCCGCATGCGCCGCGTCGGTCCGTCGTCTTTACAGTCCGGCGGATCACGATGATAAAAATCCGGCGCCGCCGCAACAAATCCTTCCTTTGCAACCATGTCCGAGAACTTAAGAAAATCATCGACGCCGGTCTGCCCCTGCACGACAATCAGCGCCGGGGCCGGCCGTGAAGTCTCCGGCTGGCTGACGTAAACTCGCATCTTCGAGCTATCGACGTTTATGTTGTCCCAGGTTGAGCCCATATCAAACCTCCGATTGTGAGATCAGGACGCGCGGTACTTAACGCGGGTTACATCACTCGCCGCCTCAGTTTCCCAAAACTTTCTTCAATCGTTCGATGACCTCCGGCCGCTGCGACATCATCTCTTTCGCCATGGATTCCA